>JAGQVA010001130.1 GCA_020438265.1 Bacteroidota bacterium | reverse complement strand
CAGTTTGAAGCCTTCGGTGACGGCTTCTTCGCTGGCTCCACCTCCCACATCGAGGAAGTTGGCAGGCTCACCTCCTGAAAGTTTAATCATATCCATGGTAGCCATCGCCAATCCGGCTCCATTTACCATACAACCCACGTTTCCGTCGAGTTTGATATAATTCAGATTATACTGAGAAGCTTCTACTTCCAATGGATCTTCTTCAGAAGTATCACGCATGGCAGCGATATCTTTATGACGGTAAAGCGCGTTTCCGTCGATGCTCAGCTTACAATCAACCGCAATGACTTTGTCGTCAGCAGTTTTAAACAGGGGGTTGATTTCCAGCATATCAGCGTCAGTGCCTTTATATGCTTTGTAAAGGGCTGCAATGGTTTTTAATCCATTCTTAAAAGCCTGTCCGGAAAGTCCCAGGCCATAAGCGATTTTTCGCATCTGGAAAGGCTGAAGGCCTACTGCGGGGTCAACCCATTCTTTGACGATTTTTTCAGGATGCTCAGCCGCAACCTCTTCAATATTTACCCCTCCTTCGCTGGAAGCAATGATTACATCAATTCCTTTTTCACGATCCAGGGTAATACTGAAATAATATTCTTTTCTTTCACTTGGACCGGGATAATACATATCCTCAGCAATCAGGACTTTATTCACCACACTTCCACCGGAAGCTTCATTCTGAATGGTAACCAGTGTTCCACCCAGGATATTTTTAGCCGTTTCTGCTAATTTATCCAATCCTTTAGCTACCACAACTCCTTTAGAACCCGTTTCCTTTACCGTTCCTTTTCCTCTTCCTCCCGCATGGATCTGCGCTTTTACCACATAAAACTGACCTTCTGGATTCTCATAGAGTTTTTTCCCAGCTGCCACTGCTTCTTCAACAGTAGTTGCTACAAACCCTTCCTGTATAGGTACTCCAAAGGTTTTAATGATTTCTTTAGCCTGATATTCGTGAAGTTTCATAATAATAAAATCCGGAATTTATACTGAGTAATTAATAGCCGTAAAATTAAGTCCGTAAAGTCAGAATTCAAACCTTATTTCCCACATATTCAGAAGGAAAAAGGATTTATCGCAAAAAGCATGATCGTTTTTACGGCGAGTTTTCACTCCGTTAATGATCAGTTCATATCCACCTCATACTTTTGTCTTCCAGAAAATTGGCTAATTTTCGGCACTAACAAGAAAAATATGCAGAATATAATCTTCAAAATCTTTTTCATACTATTATTTACAGTTTTAAACTGGAGCTGTACCCCAGGCCCCAAGCCAGAACCCAAAGCCAAAAACATCATTCTTCTCATTGGTGATGGAATGGGCCTGACACAGGTTTCAACCAGTTTTTATTTCAAGTCAGAAGAGCCCCATTTTGCCCGGTTTAAGAAAATCGGTTTTATCAATACATCTTCTTCCAGTCACAAAATTACTGATTCAGCAGCAGGTGCAACCGCTTTTTCAGCAGGGGTAAAAACCTTTAACCGAGCCATTGGGGTAGATTCGACAAAAAAATCCATTCCTACGATTCTGGAAATTGCCGAAGATAAAGGATTAGCTACCGGAGTCATTGCTACCTCATCTATCACCCATGCGACGCCTGCCTCATTTTATGCACATGTTCCTTCGAGATATATGCAGGAAGAGATTGCAGAGTATCTGACCGATTCAGGCGTTGATTTTTTTGCCGGAGGTGGGAAAAAATTCTTCCTGGATAGAGAAGACTCGGTAAATTATGTAGACAAACTGACCGAAAATGGCTTCCAGATGAATACGGAGGAATTGGCAGCTCCCGAATCATTTGACATAAACCAGCGCTACGGATATCTTCTGGCTGCCGACGGGATGCCCCGAATGCTCGATGGGAGAGGAGATTTTTTACTTGATGCGACCAATATGGGGCTCAATTATTTATCTCAGAAAAAAGAAGGGTTCTTTTTAATGGTGGAAGGATCTCAGATTGACTGGGGAGGCCACGCCAATAATGCTGATTATATCGTAACCGAGGTTCTTGATTTTGACAAAAC
>JAGQVA010001129.1 GCA_020438265.1 Bacteroidota bacterium | reverse complement strand
AATGCGCATATCTGACCTGAAAATCTTTCATTAAATAAGGCAGGGTCGCATAGTCGGAGGATTTATCTGCCGCCTGAGTTAATAATAAATCAAAAGGCAAATAACTGATGAGGCCATCGGGTACAATGATGAGTTTCCTGATGTTGGTATTTTCGCTCAGAATAGGCTCCAGTATTTGCTGATAAAGCTGATAGGCAGATTGTGTATATTCTGCAAAATAAGCCTCAGAATTCCCTTCATTTGCAATTCTTTTTTCATCATTGAAAAGTTTGATAAACGCTTCCGTTTTGTGAGGCCAGTCATCTTCAAATCGGAATTGATGATAATCTCTGTGTTCCTTTCCAATTAAAAAAGAGGCAACATAACGCTCACCGACAGAAAAAAGAATCATCGCTTCATCAGCTTGCAATTTTTGCTGCAAATCAGCAACCGTAACAATCTGATGATCATATTTCAAGCGGTAGTATTTAGTAAATTTGCTTTCCAGCTCTTCAATCAATTGTTGTTGTTCAATGGCCAGATCAAATTGCTGATTGAGGCTATTGACAAGGCGGGAGCTATCAGAAATCTCTTTTTTTTGTTTCTCTTCAAAAATGATTTTTTCATGGTAAGACATTGCCACTTTAATCTCTGATTCCCGGTTTCTGATTTCGGGAGGAATTCCTCCTGAAACGAGGGCTTTCGACTCGTGGATCGTTTCCTGTAATAATGTGGCTCTTCCTTTCTCTGCAAATGAAAATGCATATTCAAACTGCTGCGGATCCTGATCTTTTTCGTATAGTTTCAGGGCATTATCCATTCCCCCAAAATAGGTCGTATTGATAAAATTTGAGAGGGCGAGTTTGGAGACATTTGCTTCATAGGAATTTCTCAGAGTCCTGGCAAGAGAATCTGCCAACAAAAACAGTGATTGCCCATATTTCAAATCCTGTATATCGCCCTTCCGGTAGGTAATTGCCTTATGTCCCAGAAGTAAAACGGTGATTAATTCTTTTTTAACCTTGTCAAGTGTAGGTACATAATACTCACTGTTTTCTGTCGGGTAATCAATGGTTTGTATTTTCAGGCCCTCATTCAGGAAATATCGAGCTTTTTCGGCATTTTCATTCAGATAATACAGCGTACCCATTTCAAGATATAATGTGGGGAGATCTGAATGTTTCGGTCCGCCGGTAGCAATTCTGATATCTCTTGATTTCAAAAAAGCCGTTTCGGCTTTAGAGAAATTATCCATACGTGCATAACAATTTCCCAATTCATAGTTAATCACAGATGCATAAAAATGGTTTTCCCCCAGAGAATTGATAATAATATCCAGCCCTTGTTGCATGAGTAATAAAGCCGAATCGAGGTCATCCGTAGAGGTATAGGTTTGCCCCAACATTGCTTTAGTTATACCTACTAATGGATGTTTATCACCAAAATTATTCTCTCTGATTCGAAGAGCAATGCGATAATTTTTCCTTTCCTCCTGAAAATTTCTGATGCGTCCGTGAAAAAACGCCAGATTATGGTAGACATCGGCGACTTCAGGGCTATTTTCTCCAACTACAGCCAATCTTCCCGCCAGAGCCTTATCCAGATAAAAAAATGCTTTTCCGTAATCTCCTGCCTGCCCGAAGGAGAATCCCAGGTTCATAAAATTAGAGGTAGTATAGGTATGTTCTTCCCCATAAGTTGCCAAATGGATTGTCAGAGATTTTTGAAAATAGGGAATAGAAGCCGCATAATTTCCACGAGCTGCATAATTATAACCCATATTATTATAATTGGCTCCTACCTGAATATGATTGCTATCATATAGTGAAATTCCGACCTCAAGAGATTTCTTGTATAACTCCAGTTGTTTTTCGAGATCGCCTTTTGAGCCATAAGCTGCTCCAATATTATTATACAAATCAGCCGAGGTTGGGCTTTCTCCATTTTTTATCTCTAAAACGATCTTGAGCGCTTCCTCAAATTTTTCAAGCGCCTCGTCGGACTGAGCTATCAGATCTAACAAACGCCCTGTTTCATCCAGCGCA
>JAGQVA010000111.1 GCA_020438265.1 Bacteroidota bacterium | reverse complement strand
TTAATCATAATACCCAGATCTGCCATACTTTGAACCCTGTATTGGCGAGGGTCATTGGCATGATCGGTGGGTTTTGAACTGACCAGACGTAAAGAAACGAGTCTGGAATCTGGTTGATAATTCCTTCCGAGAATCAATTCCTGGCTTGTCCATTTCCCGGCCAAAATCAGTTCTGTTACCGAGTTTTGGGCCTGTAACTTTAAATGATTATCAATATAAGACCGCGCTATTGTTTCGTGTTCTTTTTCTCCCAGTACTCCCGGAATTGCCGAGATGGTATTCCACTGTGATTTGCCATCGTGGCTGACGTCAAAGGTCAGAGAATTTCCCGGAACTATTTTTTCAAGTTCTTCCAGTAATAATTCAAGGTTTTCTACCGGATTTCCATTCACAGAACGAACATAATATCCTTCCTTTAACAAATTTTGAAACGGGCTCCCGGGCAGGATTTTCGCAATCAATGGTCTTTTTTCTTCATAGCTGATAAGGCCTCTTGAAGAAATTACATTTTGATGAAATTCGACTCCGATAAAAGCACGTTTTACCCGCCCGTTATTTTGGATAATGCTTTCTGTCAGTTTTTTTATTTTTTGAATGGGAATGGCATAACCTTCTCCCTCATTCCACCTTACCCTTGTATTCATTCCCACAACTTCTCCCTGATAATTGATCAAAGGTCCTCCACTAAACCCATATTTCAGCCGGGCATCATGAGCAATGTATCCTACCTTTCCGGTAAGACCGTCCAGTCGCTGGTTTAATCCATTGATAATTCCACTGTAGACAAGACCATCTTTATCTCCTCTGATATTTCCAATGGCGATTACCGGTTCTCCCATTTTGAGGTTTGTGGACAAAACAGAAAACCTCCGGGCTCCTCTGGGGGGATATTCTTCAAATGCCAAAACAGCCAGGTCATAATAGGTATCTCCTCCGATCCACTTCAATGCATAACTACGGCCATCATAACGGGCGTTAATCTGGCCAAATTCCTGCAAGCCTTTGTCTACGACATGGGCATTGGTCAGGACATAATCATATCCATTTTCGGCCCGGTAGATAAATCCACTGCCAATCTCATAATCTTCCAGACGGGTTTCCATATATACCGAGTCCATAGGTTTTAACCCAAAACCCATAGGCATACTGGCCTCGTCTGGCTCTTCAATCAGAATCTGGAGGACAGTCCCTTTTGAAATTGCCTCCGAAATGGTCTGGCTATACGAGGGAAAAAAGGTAAAAACTGAAAGTATGAATAAGAGAGACGGAGTTATCCTCATAGAACTATCCTTTTGAATAAGTTAACGAAAATTTAGTTTCCAATCAGAATCTAATACATTATTCCGCAACTTATAAAAGGTAACCAGTTCAGGATTATTAAAGGATATTTCGCTCCTTCAGGGTATTTGAAAGAATCGAATACAGGTCGATATACTCTTTGGCCGAGTCAGAGTCCCCATTCACATGATGCGCCTCCACAATCCCCTTGATCACCTGCAGGATGATTTCATGCACACATGCTTTCATTTGTAAAGGTGCAATCTGATTACGGCGAAATGCTTCTTCAATATAAATCACAGATGCTCTGGCCAGGGGTTTTCCCTTATTGAAAGAATTAAACATTTGCATTTTTTTCTCCTCATAAGAGAAGGCCATAAAGTTTCCCTGAATATTTATGCCATCCAGTTGCAGTCCGACTCTCGCTCCCAGGATAATGGCCAGACAAGAAAGCAAAACCTGACTTCCTTCCTTATTGGTAATCACATAGAGTAAGTTGTGATTGAGGTAATTATTATCGTCTTTTCTGGGAGACCGAAATCCTTTATGTTGAAATAAAAACGCCATGAGATTGGCAGGCGTCCGTTCCAGCCCTGAATGTAAGAATTCATTGGACAGTTGAGTCAGGATGTCCTCAATCAAAAAGGCACGGCTACCAAATTCAAAATAGGCCAATCGGATTAACGCATATTCCAGGGAAGATTTGGAATCTTTGATATCGAGCCATGAAAGCCAGGTAGAGGAGAACTCAATTTGCCGGATTTCATCACAAATCAGGGCAATTTTCTCCTTGGACTCATTATCGAGCTGTTTGAAATAAGGAGCGACAATCTGCTCAAGTTCATTGCCGAATTCTATCAGTGCTGATTTTACCTGTTCACGCACAATCCGTGAATCATCTTCGAGAAGGGATAATAAAAAGGGTAAATCTTTTCGGTTAGGCATTTAGATTTTAGTTGAACTAGTCATTATTTAGGTTGAATCCTATCGTAGCTTCGCAAAAGATTAAGCCAGTATAGCCAGAAAGGTTTGTTGGGAATTTTTACGAGAAACAGTTAAACAGCACGTCTGATGATGAATACCTGCCTTAGGGATTTTGCAGAAGTGAAATGCAATTTTTATGCCGGGATTCTTATTCTCTGGCTTAAGGAAGTAAGTATTATCGATTTTGTATATTAAATCTTAAAGGCTCTGTTAAGAGCCTAACGTGGGTAGAAATCAAACGATTTCATCTATAATTCCCGATTTTTGCGCCGCAGCGGCGCAAAAATCGGAAGAGGGAGGAGAATATTCGTATTTCTACCCACGTTGGGACCCTTAGCAGGGTCTTTAACACACTTAGCCTCCATTTGGCTTAGTTATAAAAATTCCCGTTTCTTCCAGCCAGAACACAGAAGAAACGGGAACTAAATGTTAAGTTGTGAAAAATTGAGCGTGAATTGGGAAAAGCAAATCTTACCAGTTAAATCCAGGAATTATTTCTTCTTGTAGTAAATCTTATTTCCCAGACTTGCATTGCCTTCCATGATGTCCAACAGTTTTACTTCCAGAGTGGTAGTTTTTTTGTCAGCAGAAATACGGGCATCGTCATTTTCCACTTTCTTTACTTTTCCCGGAAAATGGTAAATGGATTTAAAAGAAGCTGAACCCATGAACATTTTTGCCATTTCCATTGCCTGAGCCATTTCTTCATCATCGCCTGAGGCCTGATTGAAGAGATCACTCATGGGAGCGTCAATTCGTTCAAACGTTTTAGCGGTCCACTCATAAGCGGGGCTGGTTGGCATCATTCCATCCATCATTTCGCCCTGTCCCATTCCACCGGAAGAAAGAGCATTATTCTGAGACGCCTCATTTAATGCATCTATATTGGCAAAATCATAAGAGATTTTGAATTTATAGTTTTCGGTTTTGTGCGCCACATTGGAGATCCCATTAATCCCTCTAAGCGTTTCCGCTACTTCCAGCATACTGGAATCCATTGTTCCAACCATATCAGTACTGTTGTTTTCTTCTGAAGACATCAGTCCTTCCATCATTGACATCATCTCTGACATGTCTATGACCATACTGTATGAGCCTGATCCGTCTCGATTTAAGGTAATTTCTTCAACCAGATCCAGACAACTGGAAGTAATAATCCCAAGAGTTAAAATTAAAATAAAAGATAGTTTCTTCATGATAATACATTTGCTTAGCCCGCAAGATAGGCAGAAAAAGAGAAAAGTAATGAGTCTATATCAGGATAATTGTTTTTTCAGTTGTTCCAGACGATCAAAAATTCCCAGGAAGTAGCGATTGCGCTGCATTTCGGAGACTCTGCTGATCAGGTCAGACTTTCGGGTAAGATTATCCAGCCACCCGGTAACCTTTTGATGAAACTCATGATTGGACGTGGATAGATACTCTATAGAATGATAGATCAAAAAGGTCTCAACCCCCTGCTCAAATTCTACGGTAATCAAATTGTCAATCAGGATGAGATCATTGAAGTAAAAGTCAAAATTTTCCACACGGGATTTCGGCGGATGTCCATATAAAAATTTATACCCAAGTTCCGTTTCCTGTTTCAAATGATGGAAAAAAGTTTCAACCTGTTCACAAATATTGAGTGCATCTTCTTTGTTTTTAAACAATCCCGCTTTATAATAATAAGCGATTTGTTTCATAAAACTAAAGGCTGTTTCCTCATTCCAAATCTCAATGGTGGGAATCATGCTATATTTTTCCGAAATTTGGCGACAGAGGTCTATACACCGAAGATCTTTTTCACTTCTCAACCCAATTTCAAATCTTTTTCCGGAAAGGGTGGGATCATTAAAAATGGTATTTCGCCAGAAAAACATCTTAAACATGGCCAAATCCGGAAACTGGAAAAGGTGAAATATCGGGATATCTTTAGCTGCGAAGAAGCTTCTCTTAACCTTTTTTCGCTGGATATAATTAATGATTTCCAGCATATTTTTAAGATAATCTTCAAAATCCATATGGGCATTTTCCAGTCCAGAGGGAGAAAAGACAACGGTATTATTATCTGCTGCCTGAAGAAGTTCGTCTATAGAAATCCGAAATTCTTTACAGAGAATAATGACCTCATCCAGTTTTAACAAGGTATTACCCCGGATTCGGCGATAAGCGCCGTCAATACCAATATTTAAGATATCGGTAATTACTCCAACCAGTGCTTCATAAGGAGGGAGTTTCTCTTTTATCTTCTCGAATAAAAGAGACTGAACATCATAACCAATATTACTCATAACAAAAGGCTTTTGGGTCCTAAGTAATTGCAAAAAATGCAAAAAGAGGGTTATTACTCAATAATAGTAGCAAAAAATGCAAAAAACAAATCTCGTAAAATGATTTTTGGCAACCAGGCTGCATTAATTAACAAAAAACCCGTCTGCCAGGAGGCAAACGGGCACAAAACAAAAAAGTAATAGTAATTAGTGCGTCAAGTTTACGGCAACCACTTTTTTAATTTCGGGAGCAACCCGAAAGATCACCTGCTCAAGGCCAGCCTTCATCGTCATATTACTCATACTGCAAGATTCACAACTTCCCAGCAATTCCAGCTCCACGACTCCATCTTCTGTAATACGATGAACCCTCACATCTCCTCCATCCGAACGCAAGTATCCTCTCACAGATTCCAATGCTTCATCAATCCTGGTTTTCAATTCGTTATTCATACTACCAAAGTAATAAAAATCAGCTATTTAATCCAACTTCTACTTTTGTTGTGGGCGGTTTACTGGCATTTCTAATGGCTATTTGCTGAGCCGTTACCTGAGCCAAATCTTTAAAAGCCGCTCCAAGTATTCCATCATCATAGATTGCCACAGGGTTTCCGGAATCTCCATTCTCGGCAATTCCCTCACGCATGGGAATTTGTCCCAATAAGACAGATCCAATCGATTCTGCCAGGACTTTCCCTCCATCTTTACCAAAAAGATAATATTTTTTTTCAGGGGCGTCATCAGGCACAAAATAGGCCATGTTTTCAATCACTCCCAGAATAGGCACACTGATTTGCGCATTGCGAAACATTTCTGCCCCTTTTCGGGAATCAGCGACAGCCACTTTCTGCGGGGTGGTGATGACAACAGCTCCATTCACAGGCAAAGCCTGAACAAGGGTCAGGTGAATGTCTCCTGTTCCTGGTGGCATATCCACCAATAAATAATCTATTTCGCCCCAGGCAGTATCAAAAATCAGCTGGCGAAGTGCTTTGGAAGCCATCGGCCCACGCCATACAATAGCCTGATCTTCACGGACCAAAACACCAATTGACATCAGTTTTACCCCGTGTTTTTCAAAAGGGATTAAATAATCCTTGCCATCGATCTTTGTTACCCTTGGGCCTTCCTTATCAAAACCAAACATAATGGGAATACTGGGCCCATAAATGTCTGCATCGACCAATCCTACCTTAGCTCCCATCCTGGCCAAAGCGACCGCAAGATTGGCTGCTACTGTAGACTTGCCCACTCCTCCTTTACCTGAAGATACAGCGATAATATTTTTGACTCCCGGCAAAGTCTGATTTTGCCACGAAGAAGTGACGTTGGAAGTCATGTTTGCATGTACTTCTGCTTCCTGATCAACCATGAGTTTAATCGCATTTATACAAGCCGATTGGATAGCATCCTTCATCGGACAGGCGGGTGTAGTTAACACTACCGAAAAACTCACCTTTTTCCCCTCGATTTTGATATCTCTGATCATATTCAGAGTTACCAGATCTTTCTTTAAATCAGGGTCATCCACATGACTGAGTGCAGCCAGTACCTTCTTTTCAGTTATATCTTTGTTTTTAAACATCATTGATCCAAAGTTACGATGAATTTATGTAAAGGGAAACCGCTATCCACAAATATTACTGTTTCTTTATTTTTAACCATTATGAGCTGAATTATGTTATCAAATAGCAGATTATAGCGTTTTTTTCCCTTGTAAAGTATCTTTTTGCACCTGCTTCAAAAAAATCATGGGATTTGTTCCTCCCGTACCTGTATTTCCTGGTCCCACCTTACCGGACTGATTCATAATATACTGACTTACCACCCGCAAATGATCCGTGCGAAATCCTGCCAATTGATCCAGACATTCATAAAAAATCTCTTTTACAGAAGGATGACGTTTTATTATCTGGCGTATCTGGCTTTCTTCTTCCAGAAAAGCAATAAATCTCGCATGTGCAGGAGGCATGTGTTTTCTCATTTTCTCTAAAAAGTTTCGGCTGTGATCATTCTCATGATTTACTTTCAAAACAGCATCCAAAGCCTGAATCATAGAGCTTTGCGCCGCACTCCCACCATCATAAGAACGCACGGGATTTTCTTTCACTCCATGATACCTTACCTCGCGGAAAGAACTCAAAAACGGCCGTACTCTGTGATAAAAAATATAAGGATCACATCTTTCAGGCATCCGGGCAAGAAGCACACGTAAGTCCTGAATCAAACCCGAAAGCCCTTTCAAAGCTGTCTCAACTGTTTCCAGATCTTCCTTTTCAGCAGCCAGATATAATAACAGGATTTTTCGAGCCAATTCTCCTCCCAGAAATTCCATAGCTACAGTAAGCATGTAAAACCAGGCCTCATCCTGGCCTCCGTGAAATTGCATGACAGGAGCCAGATTTTCAGGAATTCCCGGGCCCTGAGGATCAATCTTTTTCCAGTTATTTAACACCAGCGAAGCATGGGTAATGATGGGTGGACGTCCCAGCCTGTTTGCAACTTTTACCCAGGGAACAGCAATGCCAGCAGGAATTTCTTTTATTTCTTCCCCGTTCTCCCATACATACCCATGAGCAAAACAGGACAATAACAACATCGCGCGTTCCAGTTCTTCGGTAGATGAAAGAGGATTTGTTTTCACCACGGGAATTCGTCTCGCAAACCTTCGGAATTGTCCTGTATTGAGCAAATCGGAAAACTGTCCTGCCAGTTCTTCCCAAATAAAGAAATCCGATGAAAGGGTCTGTAAAGGGGCTTTTGCAGGAATAAATCCGTGATTGAGATCTATATCAAATTGAGTAAATAGTTGCTCTGTTTGCTCAAAGTATGAGGAATCCTTCCAATTCATTGACAATTATATGAAGGTGTGGCAAAAATTGCCAACCATTTTTTCCTGAATATCCCCCAAACCCATATTTCAATTATTGGTAATAAACCAAAATTGCCAAAATCGATTCTCCGATTTGCATTTTTTGCAAAACAAATTTTCACACAGATCCAAATTGTTGGTATTTCCCATTTTCCCGTTGCTTCATGCATTTTCCAATTATTAAACCCCTGACCTGAGGTGTACTTTTGAATGGTTGATCGATCAATAAGTATCGGTTAATCATCGAAAAGAAAACATGTTCTAACCTAACAAGGAAAAAAGATGAAAAAATTATTCACACTACTCATTTCTCTGGGATTGTTTTTCCCCCTGATGGCCCAGAAAGAAACACAGATCATTAAGGGAAAAGTGATTGATCAGGCTTCTCAACAACCCGTTATAGGAGCAAAAGTTATTATCGCAGATGTAACCCCAGTTATGGGAGCATTCTCTGATGAAAAAGGAGAATATAAAATTGCCAATGTACCTGTCGGACACCATACTCTGGTCTGTACCTTTGCTTCTTATCAAAGAAGTGAAAAACCCAATATATTCGTCAATTCTGCCAAAGAGACATTTATTGAATTTGAGTTAATGGAATTGTACACCGAAGAAGTGGTTATTGTCTATGAAAAAGACAAACCCAATAACAGCTTCAATCTCAGTAGCGTTCGGCCACTTTCCACAGAGCAGAACAAACTGGCAGCAGCAGCAGTCAATGACCCACAACGATTGGTCATGGGATTCCCTGGCGTGCAGGCTTCACAGGACAATAACAGTGACATTATTATTCGGGGTAATTCACCCACGGGTATGCTTTGGAGACTTGAGGGAGTAGAAATCCCCAACCCCAACCACTTTGCCCGTAAAGGTTCTTCCGGAGGTGGTATTACCATGCTCAGTGCTCAGTTACTCGGAAATTCAGACTTTTCTACAGGTGCTTTTCCTGCGGAATATGGGAACGCATTCTCAGGAGCATTTGACCTGCGATTCAGAAAAGGAAGTACTGAAGAACGGGAATACAGATTTAAATTTGGGTTGCTGGGTACAGACCTTGCCGCTGAAGGTCCCATCAAAAAAGGCCAAAGCTCTTATCTGGTCAACTATCGTTACTCCACTCTCGGGATTCTCAACGATATGGGCTTCCGACTGGTAGGAAAACGCATTGACAATAATTTTCAGGACCTGTCCTTTAACATCCACCTGCCAAGCGAAGACCGCAACAAAACCTTAACCATTTTTGGTGTCGGCGGGTTGAGTGAAGAATTATGGGACGCAGTCGAAGACTCTCTTTCCTGGAGCCCCAATTATCGCACAAAACGCTATTTCACCACCAATATGGGTGTGATAGGTGCAACTTATAATCAATTGCTGAAAGGAGGCAAATCCTCCCTGAAAGCAGTCGTGGCAGTAGCTGGTCAGCGGGTGATTGACGATGATGATTTACTTGACATTACCGGAATCGAACTTGAATCTGATGGTGTAACGAATAAAGAATTTGATATCGATAATGCAAATGCTACGCTCATTGAAGTAGAAGACTACCAAAACTCCCGGATCTCGACTCACATTTCCTATAATAATAAATTGAACAGTCGGGTGAGCATGAAAACAGGAGTACTCGCATCCTATATTCGGTTTAAATTTAACCAGGAGCAATTTTCCGAAGTTACCGAACAATTAGAAACCGTACTGGGTGGACAAGGAGGTTCAACCCTCCTGCAAGGGTACACACAATTTAATATCCAGGCAGCAGAAAGATTGATCATCAATGGTGGGGTACACGGAATGTTTTTGACTCTGAATAATACCTATTCTGTCGAACCACGTCTGGCTTTACAGTACAGTCTTAGTGAAAATCAGGCACTTACACTAGCCTATGGGCTTCACAGCAGGGTATTACCTATGGGATCTTACTTCACAAAAGTAGTTGACAATACAGGTCAGTTTACCCAGCCCAATATGGATCTTGAAATGGTCAAATCTCATCATACAGTACTGGGATATAAAGTAAATCTGGGCAAATCACTGAAATTAAACGTGGAAGGGTATTACCAATATCTGTTTGATGTTCCCGTATCCATCGACAAAACTTCTTCTTACTGGATTCTGAATGAAAGAGACGGATATGCTACACAGGCACTGGTTAGTGAGGGTACCGGAAGGAATTACGGAATTGACGTATCACTGGAAAAATTCTTCGCTCAGGACGGATTATTCTTCCTCCTTGCAGGTTCTTTATTCGACTCAAAATACACAGGACCTGATGGCAAAGTCTATAATACCCGATACAACAGCCATTACAGTTTCAGTGGTATGGCCGGTAAAGAATTCACATTTGAGAATGGTAATGCACTTGAATTAGGAACCCGTGTTGTAACTACCGGAGGATTGAGATATACCCCTGGCGACAGTGAATTATCTAAAGCCGCCGGTGAATATGTAGAGCTACCCGGCGCAGCATTTACAGAGAAGATTGGTTCTTATTTCAGAATTGACGCCAGAGTTGCTTACCGAATTGAAAAAGCGAAAACTTCTTACAGATTCTCCATTGACGTACAAAATGCAACCAACCATAAAAATAATAAAGATGTCATTTGGGACGAAGGATTCAATGACTTTGTAACCAGACTCCAAAGTGGACTGATCCCCGTATTTAGCTTCCAAATTGACTTTTAAGATATAATTAATTCGTTCTTTTCACCCTTTTTAGGGGGAACTGTTAGGGGCCCCTCGCTCTGGTAGCGAGGGGAATTTTTTTATTCTGAAGTTTTAAATGTTTTGGAAAAACTGCGATTCACAACCGACCCATCCGTTTCAATTTCCAAATCAGCTTCAATTTTCCAGGTCAGATCTTTTTCTTTTTTCCCTGAAATTGTTCCTGCCGTGATACGCCGGAAGGCAGGAGAAGGGCAAAAACAAGCCCGATAAAAAATGGCGTTTATATTAACCAGTTCTTCATCAGAAACTGAAAATTCTGTTGCATCAGCATCAATTTCAAAAAAGATTCTTTCAGTATATTCATCATCTGCAATTCGTTTGGAATCATTCTTTACATATTGATACTGAAAAACCAGGTTATTCCCATTAACGACGTCAAATTCTGCAATTAATGGATCCTCCACGAGAAAAATTTCTGCATTTGGCTG
>JAGQVA010001128.1 GCA_020438265.1 Bacteroidota bacterium | reverse complement strand
CATGGATTTGTAATTATACCATTCATCTTCAATCGTCCAGGCATCAGGCAAATGTTTGGTTGCTTCAAACTCGTGATCCACTTTGTGAATAACCGCTTCAGGCGTTCCGGCGGGATGAGAATCAAAATAAGCGCCCAGCAATTCATTATACCAGGGCCATTTGTATTCAGTATCCGCAGCGGCGTGAATGCCAACAAAACCGCCTCCGGCCTGCACAAAACGATTGAGTTCGATTTGCTGGGTTTCGTTTAATACATCACCCGTAGTATTGAGGAAAATAATGACATTATACTTTGAAAGCTCATCTTCATTAAACATTTCAGCATCTTCCGTAGCAGCTACAGAAAAACCGTGTTTTTTGCCAAGGGCTTTGATGGCTTCAATTCCAGGTTCTATGGAAGTATGTCTGAATTGTTCGGTTTTAGAGAAAACAAGGACGTTGATTTCTCTTTTCTTTCGAAAAAAGGTTGCATAAACTACTCCAATGATAAGCAGGAGTACGATCAGGATGACCCATTTTTTTTTCATTTCAGCGAGTTATTAAGTAGATTTTATTGGAAAAAGTTGGATTAAATTGTCTGTACAAATCGCCTGACTGCCCGAAGCATGGCTTCTTTGGCGTCGGGAGCGCCACCTTCATAAGTATAGAGTTTATTGCATAAAGCCAGGTGGACAAAACCATGCATAAGACTTAAATAATTGGCGAGCATATCATGTTGTTTGGCAAAATCAAGGGTTGGGTTGATTGCTTCGATCATTCTCAAGCCTTCCATAAACATATTTTTCCCTTCTTCAATATCCTTTTCTTCTTTAAAATGAGGCGTATGAATGGTGAATAGTAGTTCGTATAATTCAGGGTTTTCAAACCCAAAATTCCAGTATTTTTCTGCACCAATTACCATTCCCTCTCTGAGATTTGGAACTTCTGCTTCCTGATAAACATAAGATTTAAAGGTTTGTAATGCCCGGCGGTAAAGGGCAATCATAATATCGTCTTTACTATCAAAATACCGGTATATTGCTGGGGGACTATAACGAATGATTTTAGCTATTTTTCGAATCGTTACACCAGCCCAACCTTCTTTGGTAGCCAGTTGGAGCGCTGCGTCAAGAATTTTGTTTTGCAGCAGTTTTACCTCCTCTTTGCGGCGGGATTTTGTAGAGTTTGTAGCAGCCAATGTGAACTTTGTTAGCTTTGTGAACTAAGTTAACAATAAAGGTAAAAAATATTTTCTACTTGCGAAGAAAATTTGACAGATACGATGATTTATTTTCTATTCTTCAGTTTGCTCTTCTCAATTCAAGGTCGGTTGACTTTTACTAAAGAATGGAAACCTGATTTACGATAGAAACAAAAATATCACAATCACCTACAACCATCTCAACAAACCCACCCTCATCAAATTTGGAACCACTGATTCCATTGAGTATTTTTATGATGCGACGGGGACAAAACTGAGACAGAGAGTCTCTTCGGGAGGCGCTTCCAAAACAGATTATGTGGGGGGATTTCATTATGAACACGATGTGTTGCAGTTCTTTGCACATGAAGAAGGTCGGGTCGTCAATGACGGCACGGGTATTTTGATGTATCAGTACAATCTGACCGATCATTTGGGCAATGTGAGACTGACTTATGAAGATACGGACTCCAGTGGGACGATTACCACTGCGACGGAGGTGGTACAGGCCAATGATCCTTATCCTTTTGGGATGAATATGGCGGGGCTGACTTATCCGGTGGGATCACCTAAGAATAGTTATCTCTATAATGGGAAGGAATTGCAGGATGAATTGGGGCTGAATTTATATGACTACGGTGCCAGGTTTTATGATCCTGTGATTGGTAGATGGAATGGGGTCGATGCACTGGCTGAGAAGTATTTACCAATTTCTCCTTATGTCTATGTGGCAGATAATCCACTAATATTTATAGACCCTAGCGGTAGAGACATTTTTATTGTCATTGGAGGTCAAAAGTTAAATTATACTCAACTATCAAATACTCCTAGTGCTTCTGTTGTA
>JAGQVA010001127.1 GCA_020438265.1 Bacteroidota bacterium | reverse complement strand
ATTCAGTCTCTTGAGGCCAGTCTCAAACGGTTGAAAACGGATTATATCGATTTGTACTATATGCATGTGTATGACAACCGCACTCCCATGGAGGAAGTGATGCGGGCGATGGAAGATATGGTCAGGTCGGGGAAGGTTCTTTATGTGGCGATTTCTGATACGCCTGCATGGCGCATTGCTCAGGCGAATACTTTGGCTGATTTTCGCGGTTGGGCGCCTTTTATCGGACTCCAGATTCCTTATAGTCTGGTAGAGCGCACGGTGGAACAGGAGCTGATTCCCATGTCTCAGGAGCTTGGTTTGGGGCTGATTCCCTGGTCGCCTTTGGGAGGAGGTTTGCTGACAGGAAAGTACTCGCGTAAAGACCTCGAACTGGAATCTACCCGGGATGATAATCGTCGGGGTATCAATAAGAAATTATTGACGGAAAAGAATTTTCAGATTATCGATGAACTGGCCCTTATCGCTAAAGAAACAGGTTATTCCCAGGCGCAGGTGGCTATCAATTGGGTATTGCGCCGGCCCGGAGTTTGTAGTCCGATTATTGGCGCAAGAACCATGAAACAGCTGGAATCCAATCTGGCGAGTCTGGATTTTTCTTTGTCTGATGATCAAATGGAGCGGTTGAATAACCTGAGTGCTGTTGAGCCTATATTTCCCTACAGCTTCCTCGGATCTGATATTATGGATGCGCGGGTTACGAGTGGAACGGTTGTGGATAAAAGAAGCTGATAAGATCTAACGATATTCAATATGATATAAAATTGTGTCGGGCGTATAAAAGCCCGACACAATTTTATTTTATAATTTTCTATTTACTGGTGTATGAGGTTGTAATGAATCCGGTTCGATTCTTTTAAACAGAAAACCCTGGTCAGTTGTATCCTGTTTTATCACAAAAGTAGAAATTTTCGCTCCTGATGCTGATGTATCGGCCAAAATATTAAAACCAATCGGATCAAGAATATGAGCCTCAGGTACAATCCCTAATGTATAGCCAAAATCGGGGTAATCTTCTGTATAATCCTTATCAGAAGGGTTATAACAATCGCAGGTTGTCGTACCCCCTATCACATAATTTTTATCCTTCACCCGAACAGTATAGGTAACCGCTCCCTCCTTTGGCGTGGTATAAAATCTGATTCCTGTCTTTTGAATCCCCGCATGATATTCAGTACTACCCAGGGGAGATGGTGCATCGACATTGGGAGAATCCTGAACGATATTGAGAAAAAGCATATCGATATCCGTGTCGTAATAGTAGAATTTGTTATCAGGATCACTCTTAAAAACCTGCCAGTCAGTAGTCCTGGTGAGAGTTACCGGATCAAGCGGGCAATGAGTCAGATTGGTGTGGTCAGCCCCAATAGGGAAGTTAAAACACTCTGTATCAAACCTGAATACCCCGTCAAATTTGCGTGGAAATTCTCCCGGTGAGCCAATAGACTTAAACCCTCTTTGCACGACAAAACTATCGGGATGGGGCGCTGTTCCTCCTTCCGAATTATAACAAATACCAACGGTGAATTTGAATGGCTCTTTTTTTATTTCAGGTTTTGCCACATCTACCAGACTAAAGGAAATATAGGGAGGGATTCCTTTGGTACTCGTTATGGTATACCCTAATTTATCCATCACCTTAGGCTCAAAAACACCAGTCTTGTTCCTCCCCTCTAAAGTCATGCTCTGATGCTGATCATAATCCATCTGATTTTTGGTAAAAGTCACTTTATGAGAATTTCCACCCTGCGGATCAAAAATAACTGCTTCAAGCGTAGCATAATCATGAGGACTCATTAAGGAGGTTGATCTGCCAGTATTTTTTTTATTGAGATTACCTATGGAAAGAGGTTCGTCTACAGTAAGCGGTGAGCCTAAAAAGGGCAGGTTATTCAGAGAAATCGGATACCGATCAGGGATTCTATCCCCTTTATCAGATGTTACTACCATAAAACCGCTTAACGTTCCGTCCAGGTCCAGAATGGCAGTATTTTTATCTCCATCCAGAAAATTACCTGAATTGGTA
>JAGQVA010001126.1 GCA_020438265.1 Bacteroidota bacterium | reverse complement strand
CTCTGTACCGGGAAAGCTGGAATAAGGGATTTCCTTTTGAAATTGAAATGGTTGAATTGGTGCCACAGGAGGAAAATGTGCTTCCAGGGCTGACAGTTCACCCTGAATTGGTTGAACATCCCAGTGGGAATCCGTCTCTGGGATTGAGAGTGTCAATTGGAGGAAAAACGATTGCTTATTCTGGTGATACTCAATGGACAGATACCTTGCTTCCTCTGGCTCGGAATTCAGATCTGTTTATTTGTGAGTGTTTTCAGTATGACCAGCCGGTTCCTTATCACATACATTATACTTTGCTGGAAGAAAAACTTCCCCAGTTGAAGACCCGGAGAGTTTTGCTGACTCACATGGGAGATGATATGCTGGCGAAAGTGGATGAAGTGGAACTGGAATGTGCTTATGACGGGATGGAAATCACTTTATAATTTACATAATCACGTTCTGAGCCAGCACCAAAAAATCTTCTTTGGAAAGCTGCTCCGCCCGCATTTTCAGCATTTCTTCTTTTTGTGGAAAATCCTGAAAATCAAGGCTTTTTAGCGCATTTCGCAAGGTTTTCCGGCGTTGGTTAAATGCAGTTTTGACCACAATCTTCAAATTGCGAAAAGGAACTACTTCCTCCTCATCTCTTCGTGTGATTCTGATTACCCCGCTCACAACCTTCGGTGGAGGACGGAATACTGAAGGCGGAACAGAAAATCCATATTCAATATCAAAATATACGCCTAATAAAACGCTGAGAGTGCCATAAGTTTTAGAGCCAGGATCAGCGGCAATGCGTTCTGCCACTTCTTTCTGAATCATAAATACCCCTTCTTTTACCAGATTTCTGTTTTCAAGAATCTGGAAAAAAATGGGCGAACTGATATTATAGGGAAGGTTTCCAATCAGATAAGCAGGAGCATCAATATCCTCCTCCATATTCCACTTCAGCACGTCTGTATGAATGATCTGAGGATTTTGTTTTGCAAAATGCGAACGAAGCCATTGCACTGCATCGGGGTCGACTTCAATCAAAGCCAGACGGGAATATTGTTGTATTAAAAACTCCGTAAGTACACCCTGTCCCGGCCCAATCTCGAAAACCAGGGCATCTTCAGGGGCTTGTAACATGTCCACAATTCGTTTTGCATACCCCGGATCAGTCAGAAAATGCTGACCCAAATGTTTTTTGGGTTTCAGATTGTGCATGTTATGTCGTAATTTGGCATTTGTGAAGGTGTTTAGTCGGAGATTTTGGCCCAAAATTAATAAAATATACTTCTTAGTGCTTATCGCTGAAGAGAAATCCAGAGAAACATGAAAGATTCTAACTATAAATTAAAAGTAGGTATTACGATTGGAGATGTAAATGGAATAGGCCCTGAATTAATTATAAAAGCATTTCAGGACACGAGATTGAAGGAATTGTGCATTCCTATTGTATATGGTTCTTCAAGAGTATTAAATATTTATCGGAAGATTCTGCGGATCAATAAATTTCATTATCAGATCATTCAAAAAGCGGATCAGGGGCACTTTAACAAGCTGAACATTATTGAGTGTCTGGATAATGTGGACAAAGTTGAAATTGGACAAGCTTCAGAACTGGGAGGATTAGCTGCTCAAAGTGCGCTGAAACGCGCTATCGAAGATGCACAACACCAGGTAATTGATGCTTTGGTGACGCTGCCGGTAGATAAGGCGGTCATGCCAGCCGGGGAAACGAAATTTGTCGGACATACAGAAATGCTGGCGCATGCTTTTAATGTAAGAGAAAACCTGATGCTGATGGTTTCAGATGAGATGAGGGTGGGAGTGGTTACAAATCATGTATCTATCCGGGATGTGCCTGACAAGATTACCAAAGAAAAAATTATCCAAAAAACCTCTATTCTGCATCAAACGCTGGTTGAGGATTTTAACATTCAGAAGCCATTAATAGCTATTTTGGGGTTAAACCCTCATGGGGGAGATAAAGGGTTGATTGGGAAAGAGGAAATAGAGGTTATTACTCCGGCGATTGAGGAATTAAAAAATCAGGGAATG
>JAGQVA010001125.1 GCA_020438265.1 Bacteroidota bacterium | reverse complement strand
AAAAATAAATCTTCTCTTCGTGTTTCCGTGTCTCTGTGTTTTATTTTATGGGCTTATTTCGCAACTTTACACCCGGATGAAAAACCACGATAAATTAGACCTCTTTCCCAAAGGGAAGTTGCGCATCACACTGCTGCGTCTGTGTCATGAGTTAATTGAAAATTATGGCAATTTTAAAGATGTAGTCATTCTGGGAGCTCAACCCCGGGGAATCTATCTTTCCCGAAGAATCAGGGAGCTTTTAGGGGAACTTGTCCCTTCGGTGGAAATTCCCTATGGCGAATTGGATGTTACCTTCTTCAGGGATGACTTTCGGACCCGTAACAGCCCGCTTTCTCCCAACCAGACTCGTATTGATTTTTTGATTGAAGACAAAAAAGTCATTTTGATTGACGATGTTTTGTTTACCGGGCGTACAGTCAGAGCAGGCCTGGATGCCATGCTGGCCTATGGCCGTCCTTTTTCTGTAGAATTGCTGGTGCTGGTAGATCGAAAACGAAGCCGAGATTTGCCGATTGAGGCTTCTTATGTAGGCATTACAGTTGATACGATAGAAACCCAAAGGGTAGAGGTCGAACTAAAAGAAAGTGGTGGAAATGATGAGGTATTTTTAGTTTCGTACGAAAAATAAAGCGTAAATGGCATTAAGTAGCCGACATTTACTTGGAATCAAATATATTACCGCTGAGGATATCCGGTTGATTCTGGAGACCGCTGATAATTTTAAGGAAGTCATTAACCGACCCATTAAAAAGGTTCCTTCTCTCCGCGATATTACCATTGCGAATCTCTTTTTTGAAAATTCTACCCGCACCCGTATCTCCTTTGAATTGGCTGAAAAAAGGCTTTCGGCTGATATCGTTAATTTTTCTGCTTCTTCCAGTAGTGTGAAAAAAGGGGAAACCCTGTTGGATACTGTCAATAATATCCTCGCAATGAAAGTGGATATGATTGTCATGAGGCATCCTCTTCCGGGAGCTCCTGTTTTTCTGAGTAAACATATTCCCGCAAAAATTATCAATGCCGGAGATGGGACACATGAACATCCGACACAGGCTTTGCTGGATTGTTTTTCACTTAAGGAAAAACTGGGAGATCTTAAAGGTGCGAGAATCGCAATTGTGGGTGATATTACCCATAGCCGGGTGGCTCTTTCCAATATTTTTGCACTGAATAAACTTGGTGCGGAAGTCATGGTTTGTGGGCCTCCTACTTTGATTCCCCGGCACATTGAGAGCTTAGGGGTGAAAGTAGAACATAACCTTAGAAAGACTCTGGAGTGGTGTGATGCAGCCAATATGTTGCGAATTCAGCTGGAAAGACAGGATATTAAATATTTTCCCAGCTTGCGTGAGTATAGTATGCTTTATCAGCTGAATCTGCCTTTACTCGAAAGTCTGGGGAAAGAACTGGTCATTATGCACCCTGGGCCCATTAACCGGGGAGTAGAAATAACCAGTGAGGTTGCAGATTCAGATCAGGCTGTGATTTTAAAACAGGTTGAAAATGGTGTTGCCGTACGAATGGCGGTTCTGTTTCTCCTGGCAGGAGTGAAATAATTTTCCTGCCAACCAACCTTTTGCCAACCTGATCATACGTTAGTGATAGTTTAGTCTGTATGTTGGGTATTTAACAAAACGCTTATCAAACTCCTTCGTCGCATAGATTTCCTGGTGTTAAGGTCTTTCATCGGACCTTTCATTATGAGTTTTGGCATTATCCTGTTTATCCTGATCATGCAGTTCATGTCTTTGTATATGGATGAAATTTTCGGGAAAGGATTAGGGCTGGACGTGGTGTTGAAGCTGTTTTATTATGCCGGAGGAAGGCTGGGCCTGACGGCAATGCCTGTGGGAATTTTGGCTGCCGGGCTGATTTCCTTTGGAAATATGGGCGAACATAATGAGTTGGCAGCCATGAAATCATCGGGTATTAATCTGATGAAAATCATGCGATCCGTCTTTATTTTTTCCCTGGTCCTGACGGGTTTCTCTCTTTGGTTTTCTCTTGATTCTGTACCCAAAGCCA
>JAGQVA010001124.1 GCA_020438265.1 Bacteroidota bacterium | reverse complement strand
CTGGTGCAGCGGGCATTTATGAAGGATTTGAGGATAAATACTATTCAGGCCGCCGTGCAAACGGAATTTATATTCCTCGTTTCCGAAACGTCAATAAAGACACGACCATGAAAAACTTCCTGCGTGGATATGGATACCAGGGAGGAGGAAGCCGTGAAAGCTGGACGCGTTATGTGCGGGAGTTGAGCAAATTTGGCAAGGATATGAAACTGGAATTAATCGAGCCCGGACCATGGAGAATGGGTTTGACAGGATTTGGAGAATGTCTGCCTTATCATGAAAATAAAATGTACCTGGATTACGATAAAGTAGACAAATGGGGATTACCTACCGTGACCTTTGACTGTGAGTTTAAGGAGAATGAGTTGGCTATGCGGGAAGATATGAAGGCTTCTGCTGTAGAAATGTTGGAGGCTGCTGGCTTAAAAGAGGTTCAGGATTACGACAGCATTGGTGCACCCGGACTGGGTATTCATGAAATGGGAACGGCCCGTATGGGAAGAGATCCCAAAACTTCGGTTTTGAATGGTAATAATCAGATCCATACTGTACCAAATGTATTTGTAACCGATGGCGCCTGCATGACATCTGCTTCTTGTGTGAACCCATCCCTGACCTATATGGCTCTTACCGCAAGAGCTGTGGATTTTGCTTTTAATGAATTGAAGAAAAATAATTTATAACCCATTGATTATCATATATTATGAATAGACGAGATGCATTAAAAAGAACGGCCCTGATCATGGGTTATGCTGTTTCTGCCAGTACGATTGCCGCTGTAATGCAAGGCTGTTCCACCTCTGGTGATCCTGACTGGATGCCTACTTATCTGACCAAAGAACAAGCTGATCTGGTGGCAGAAATAGCTGAAGTGATTATTCCCAAAACGGATACGCCGGGAGCCAAAGATGCTGGCGTTCACCAGTTTGTGGATACTTTGTTTGGTGGATATATGGAAGAACGGGAAAAAGACGCTTTGCTTGAAGGACTGGCGGCGGTAGATGAAGCGAGTCAGGCTGCTTACAGCAAAAACTTTGTAGCGCTTTCTGAAGAAGAAAAAAACGCTATCATTCAGAAATTTGCTGATGAAGCAACCAGAGATTCATTCTTTGCCCAAATGAAGGAACTGACCCTATCTGGTTATTTCACTTCCGAGCTGGTAGGGAAAAATGTATTGAATTACGATCCGATTCCCGGTGATTACAAAGGTTGTATTGATATTGCAGAGGTTGGAAATGTGAACTGGACGATGTAGGAAGATGATTCCTGACAAATCACGTAATATTTGACTGAAGGCGGTATTTGTAATAAAATACCGCCTTTTGTTTTTATTTAGCACAGAGTTTTACCCTTTTTTGCAGGTAACAAAAAGGCAAATACGAGTGTTGTTTTCGACCCTAATTAGTAATTATGAACAAAAACATTCGAGTCTGTTTTCTTGCCCTTACACTTCTTTTTGTTAGCTCCATCATTATTTATAGCTGTGAAAGGGAAACGGTTTCTCCCTTTGCCAATCGCAGTGCCAAATTGCAGATTTTACTGACAGACAACCCCGGGAATTATGATCAGGTAAATATTGATCTGGTTGAAGTTTGGGTAAAAATTAAGGATAGCACCCATTTTTATTCCCTGGCAACCAATCAGGGAGTGTATGATCTCCTGCAACTTCAAAATGGAATTGATACGACCATTGTGAACGATAGCCTTCCACCGGGAGAAGTTCAGGAAGTAAGATTGGTATTGGGAAATAATAATACCATTATGGTGGATAGTGTTATCCACGACTTGAAAGTACCAAGTGGTCAGCAGTCAGGTTTGAAAATTAAGTTAAATCAGGTTTTGGTCCAGGATAGTCTGGCTTCAATTACCCTTGATTTTGATGCAGGGAAGTCGGTTGTAGCGAAAGGGAATGGGACGTATTCGTTGAAACCTGTGATTAAGGTGTTGCCTTAGGAGAGCAGTTTTAAGAAAAACACGGAGGTACGGAGACTCAGAGAAATTGAAAATTAATTATTTTATCTCTGTGTCT
>JAGQVA010001123.1 GCA_020438265.1 Bacteroidota bacterium | reverse complement strand
TTGTCTTTGGTAAATCCTGCCGTTGAAGTAAGGAAGGAAACCTGATGCCCGGCATCAACCCATGATTTGGCAAAAGCCCAGCACCGGTCATTGCCTCTTGCACCCGGCAATACCAACATTTGCTGAACATATAAGATATGCATGAATTAGCCCGCCGTATTACTCATGACTGCGGCTGTTTTCTTGGCTTCCAGAAGTTCGCGGTGAAATTTGGCTCTTTTAGCCAATAAGTCTTTCATACGGCCAATTCTTCCTCCTCTGCGATAGAGCACAATAAACAAAGTAAACACCGCAATAGGATAGAAAGAAAACAGGATAGAATAAAACCCTACCCATTCGGGTGTAAGTTTATAAACAAAAATGGCCAACATCCCGGAGATAATGGATATAACTCCCAGAGTAACAGGTACCATTTGCTCGGGAATGCCAATATGAGCCAGATGATGTGTAAGGTGATCTTTTCCGCCTACGAAGGGAGAACTTCCCCGATGAAGACGCGCAAAAGTTACAAAGGAAGTGTCCATAATAGGGACGATAAACACCATAAATGGAATCAAACCTTTGCGGATATGAGAAATATTATCAGGACTGGCTTCTACATTCCAGAAATACATAATCCCAATGTATGCCAGCACCATTCCAATAAACATACTTCCGGTGTCTCCCATATATATTTTGGCTGGTTTCCAGTTCCAGAATAAGAATCCGATAAATCCGCCTGCTACAGCTACAAGAATATAAAATGTATTGGAAAGGCCATCCTGAATGATAATCATGGCCATCGTTGTGATAACAATTGTCGTGGCTATCGTCGTGGTAACTGCGTCCATATTATCGAGCATATTAAGGCTATTCATAATCCCTACCACCCAGAAAATCGTCAGCATGACATCCATGAGCCACAAATCAGGAGACCACATGACAAAAAAGTTAATTCTGAGATCAAAGAAAATAAGTATCAATGCACAACCGACCTGCCCCAAAAATTTAAGCCCGGGATGGGTACCATAAGCATCATCAGCAAATCCAATCATAAATGCCAGCGTTGCACTGGAAAGTAAGGCCAGATATTTACCATTTAATACGGCCGATTCTGGTCGCATAGCCAGAAGAACGATCAGACCAACCAGAAAAGTTATGAAAAAAGAAATTCCTCCTGTGGTGGGCTTGGAAGTGCTCCCCCAGCGAATAATATTTTGAGTCTGACGACTATCAACACCAAAATTTTTGGAAAATCTTAATAAAATGGTGTTTAGTAAGTAGGAAAAAGTAACAGTCCCAAGTAGGAAAAGGACACTCTTCATGTTGTTTGATGTTTGGGCGAATATAAATGAATAAAAATTTTTTAGGAAAACACTAAAACAAAGTAATTGTAAGATTCATAAGCCTTTTGAATGCAATTAATGGTTATCCTTTAAATTTGTAGTAGAGCCCACTATTCAACAATGCAGAGAATGTTAGTAATAAAACAACAGAAATGGGTTTTTTCCTACCATTTGAGTCATATTTTCTTTACCAACGACGCAAATATAGCATAAACAAAATTACGGGAAGGTTAAATCTTCAAAAAGGATGACGAAAGATTTTGACAATTAATGTTGTTAGTACACTAAAAAAATGCCCTGATTTGGACCCTTCCGGTATGGAGAATGGGATTCCCAACGGACGCTCTTCCATCATAAGTCAGACTTAATTCCAGGTTTTGTAGCAAATAAATTGTCAGAAAAGCCTGCCAGACAGCATTAAATCCTGGTTGTAATCCTTCGCGGAGTTCGTAGCCTGCCGAAAACCCTGGTTCGCCTTCCTGGCCAAGATTGATGAGTTCAAGTTTGGCGAAAATATTGTTTCGGTCCTTGATGTTCCATTTGCTGTCAAAAATGATTTTGTGGGAATGAATTGTAGCATCAACTTCTCCTGTCGTGTTTTCATTCTTGCGAAATGAATAACCATATCCGGATGATAATCTCAGTTTTCTATTAAACTGAAAATTGATTTTCGGTTCAATTTCCCAGAAATCAATGGAATAATTT
>JAGQVA010001122.1 GCA_020438265.1 Bacteroidota bacterium | reverse complement strand
TCAGCGGATACTGGGGCTTTTTTGATAATAATTTCAGTCAATTTGGAATTCCTCCCTACATCGCAACAGCCGGTTTGATAAACGTTTTTGAGCCAGACGACCCCCGAATTCCCTCCACCTTTGATCCTGCCACCAGAGAAATCAAAAAATACGTAGAACGTCCCCGCGCTACAGGCAACTCTATGTATTATAATAATGCCCGTGTTTTGCGTTATGCTGATGTTTTGCTAATGAAAGCCGAAGCAATCGTTCAATCCGGAGGTTCTTTGTCTGAAGCGATTACCCTTGTTAACCAAATCAGAGAAAGAGCCCGCAATTCTTCTGATACGATTTCTCTTGTTCCGGCAGATCTGGATGTAAATCAAAACAATTCCCAAACTGTTTTGCAGTGGATTATGGACGAAAGGAGGAGAGAACTGGCTTTTGAAGAACACAGATGGTATGATTTAAGGCGTTGGCATCTGGGAGAAATCATCGATCTGGATACTCTGGACTTTAGTTCGGATCTATTTGATCCTCGCTTTGAGGCAAGAACTCATCTTTTATTTCCTTTACCTGCCAGTCAGGTTGCTCAGAACCCAAATCTGGAGCAGAATCCGGGGTATTAAAAGTTGGCTATTAGCTATTGGCCTTTGGCTATTGGTAATAGAACCTGACTGACTTGCTAAAGGCTAAAGGCCAATAGCTAATCACTAAATTTTTCGAATAAATTTGCGCAACTAAATAACTGCACATATATTTGCAACCAAATAGCTGCATAATGAAATTAAGACGAGACGTTTTTCAGGCCATAGCCGACCCTACCCGTAGGGCGATTCTTACATTTGTTGCTTTTCAGGCAATGACTCCTGGTGCAATCGCCGAGAATTTTGGAGGTTCTTCCAGACAAACCATTTCCAAGCATATTCAAATCCTTGCGGAATGCGATCTGCTGAAAAAAGAGCAGAACGGACGGGAAATTTATTATCAATTAAATCCGCAAAAACTGAAAACAGTAGCAGATTTTATCGAACCATTCCGCAAAATGTGGGATGAGCGGTTTAATAAACTGGAAGAAATCATGAAAAATTACCAATCAAAAGATAAAAGCTAATGGAGCTTAAAACGAAAGTTCATGCCGAAGACGGCAAGCAGGAACTGGTGATCACACGGACGTTTGACTTGCCATTAGAACTGCTTTTCAAAGCATATATCGAGCCTGAAATTGTTGAACAATGGATGGGGACTAAAGTAGTAAAACTCGAAAACAGACAACACGGAAGCTGGCAATTTGTAACCACTGATCCGATGGGAAATAAACATGGATTTCATGGAACCATTCATGAATGCATTCTGAATCAGAAAATCACACGAACCTTTGAAATGGAAAATGCCAGTTTCGGAGCACAGCTGGAGTTTTTGGAATTTGAGAAGATTACAGAAAACACCAGTATGCTTAGTATGCACATCATTTACAGAACTGTCGAAATCAGAGATGAAATATTGAAACTGCCTTTTGCCAAAGGCATAAACATGGCTCATAACCGATTAGAAAACATTGTCAGTCAATTAAATAAACCCTCATGAAAAAAAGAGATAAAATCATCTATTGGGTTGCCACCCTCTGGCTTTCGCTGGGAATGGTTTCCACCGGAATCGTCCAGTTGATCAAAATGGAAGAAGAAGTTGCCAAAATCACAGAAATGGGGTATCCAACCTATTTTCTGACCTTATTGGGCGTATGGAAAATATTGGGTGTATTAGCCATCCTGCTTCCTAAATTTCCCCTGATAAAGGAGTGGGCTTATGCCGGATTTTTCTTTGCCATGTCTGGTGCTGTTTTTTCTCATCTGGCGGTTGGAGATCCTGCTGTAGAGCTTTTTGGGCCTACGTTATTGATTGTTTTGACGGTTGTGTCGTGGTATTTCAGGCCTGCAGATAGAAAAATCGCTACTTTTAGTTTATAAAAGAAAATGGTTCTTTGACAAAAGTAGTGGCATCATTGGGTTTTACCACATAGCCACAGGAGCATGAGAATTTAAGAAAAGAGAGAAA
>JAGQVA010001121.1 GCA_020438265.1 Bacteroidota bacterium | reverse complement strand
TAGAAAAGCCCAGTCCAAAGCCCACTTCGGCTTTGATACCATTTTCTCCTAAGACAGTAGATAAAAATCCATCTCCATCTCCTCCAGCTATAATCAATCGTATCGCTTCCAGATTAATTTCAAATCCTACATCCAGTTCATCATATTGTTTGACAAATACTTTTGCTCCAGGCCCTTCAATGGCCAGACGTGAAGCTCCCGCATCACCAACCAGAATAATTTCTCCTGTATTTTCCTTTTGTCTAAAGGTTAGTTCTGCCCCAAAATCAAGCGCACTCAGGGGAGAACTAAACAGATTGGTTATAGGCGTTACACTTCCCGGACGGAAAACCAGACCAATACCTGCATCAATAGAGGCAGAAATTTCAAAAACGATCTCAAACTTTTCGCTAATATCAAAATCAAAACTTGCTGCTCCGAAAAGGTATGGGATCAAAGCAAAGCCGGGTTTTTTAGGCCCTTGCTGCTCAGCCGGGCTGACATTAATACCAAATTGAGAATATATATCTGGTAACGCTGCCTTTTCGAGTAAAGGCATTCGCAGCTCTTTGAGACCGGTTGTTGTATTACCCAAAGCATTTCGGACATTCTCGCTCTGATCATACAGACCTCCGGGAAGGCGCAAACCGCTCAATAAAATATAGAGATTGCTGAGGAAATGCTCATGGTCAAAAGCTGATTCCCATTTGTAAATAATTTCGGGAAGATTCTGTGGTTCGGAAAAATACTTTGGCAGACGATCCCACCAGATTTTCCTCAGTTTGAATGCAGGTTGAAACTTTGTTGCATCAGCTTCCTTTTCGATTTCGTCTAAAACTCCTATAAACAGGAGAATTCCATAGGCATTCCTTCGATATGTCCAGAGATAAAAACTGATCAGATAATCAAGCAAACGCAGCCCCAGTTGGTCAATTTCGCTATTGGCAAGGAAGTTCGGGATACTTCCCAAAGTAGACTTAATCGCATCGACAGAGTCTTTGATTTCAGCAGAAACCTCAACGATTGCCTGAAGAATTTTCACTGCTGCCTGTCCCTTCTGCTCATCCGTCGTAGCCGCAGCAAGCTCTTCAGCCGCCCGAATCAGGGCTTCCACCTTTTGAATTAATTGAGGCAGTTCCTGAAACAGACTCCCCCCTGGCAATTCATAACCCAAATCCTTGAAAAAAGCAGTGATCCGCTCCTGGGAATTCAGGTGGCGAACAGGCGTAAAAACCGCTGCGATTTCCCTTGTCAGGGATTGTATGGCATTCTGGCTCATGGACTTGCGTTTCTCGTAATTATATGGTTATTATATTCTTCATAGGGGTTGATTCCGATATTTCCGGCACCATCGCGCTGCTCGGTAAGGTGAGATACCTGTCGGGCTGCATTCGTAGTGATATTAGAACCTGCAATCGAATTGGGTGTAGGAATGACTCCCTGCCAATGTGCATGCATAAAACTGCGAATGGCTTCATTTCTGACTGCATCCAGGACATAGAAAAACCAGTTGTTGGCTTCATCCATCAGCAAAGCCAGCCCAACAAAAAAGTAATAGCGGAACTCTGCCCTGGCGTGTTGGGTTTTGGTTTTGACAGCCTGTTTGAAAGTGTTCAAATCAACATTTGTATTCAGATGATCAATTAGCTGGGTAATATATCCCTGCAAAATAGCAGCTGTCAAAGAAGCTGGCGCTGTTGCAGGAACGATTCCGGCTGCTCCTATCGTGGTTTGTAATGTCTGAAGATCTCCAAAACGTGCGGTCAATTCTGCCGCTGGCGGGCTAGCCTGCGCAGCGAGTGCTTCAACCTGAAGGTAAACGGTAAACAAATTGGCCGGGCCATTAGGGATAACTACAATTTCAAAATGCTTCTTAAGTGATGTGGAATACGTCTGCAAATGAGAAAGTTGTAAAGTAGCAGGAGCTGTTGCAGGTACCACTGTCAGACTTAACTGAGTATTGATCTGCTGAAGCCGGGTGAAACTTTGGGTTAGTTCAGCATTTCCTGTACTTGCCGAATAGGTAGCAATCGTATTAATTTCCGTTTGCAGGGC
>JAGQVA010001120.1 GCA_020438265.1 Bacteroidota bacterium | reverse complement strand
GACTCCTGTGGATTTTATCGGCGCAATTGGAGACAAAAATACAGCCACGGGAATTGTTCCGGCACTGATAATGAAGAAAGTCAGGGTGAAAATGAAAGGAGATTATCACAGCCGAATGGATAAAATCAAAGAAGCCATTGATAGTCAGATCAGCCGGGAAGTTCAGGCCGGGATTTTGGATGAGAATAGTGGAAAAAATCTAAAACTCAAATTTATCCCTGGACTGGACTATGGAATGCTTGAAAATGTAGATATGGTCATTGACCTTGAAGATGGTGATCTGGAGCAAAAGCAAAAGACGCTAAAGGATGTCGAATCTATGACAGAAGCCAATAGTGTGTTTGCAGTTAGCACGTCTCATTTAAGCATTGATGAAATCATCGGCCATGCTGCTCATCCCGAAAAAGTGGTTGGGGTACGTTATGGAAGTCCTGATTCAAGTGTGCCATTGGTAGAGATTATTCCAACACCTGGTACCCAAAAGTCAATTATTGCAACGATGATTGATTTTGTCATTCGCCAGGAAAAAACCTGGATTCTGGTGAAGGATAATCCGGGGTTTTATCTGGGACGATTGCAGGCTGTGTATCTGAATGAAGCATTGGGGCTATTATATCATGGGGGAAATGCAGGAATGATTGATAAAGTAATGGAAGAAAGAGGATTTGCCCAGGGACCTTTTAAAGTGATTGATGAAATGGGGTTTAGAGAAGTGGAAAGAATCATCAATACCCTATATGCCCATCCTGACCCTGGCCCAAAACCAAGGACGATTTATTCACTTCATGGGATGATCCAGGCGGATTACGCTGGAAGGGAAAATGCAAAAGGATTTTACATTTATGATAAAAAGACGATAGAACGTGAAGAGGTAAATGATGCTATTTATGAGTTTTGGCGGGAAACTCCCCGAAGAGAAATTACTTCTGAGGAAATCTATGGGCGTTTGTTTTATGAAGTGGTGAATGAAGCGGTTCATTGTCTGGCAGAAGGAGTCATTCAATCTCCAGAAGATGGAGACTTGGGGGCGGTATTGGGATTTGGGTTTCCCCGGTTTTTAGGAGGACCGTTTCGCTATATCGATTCAAAGGGAATTTCGGAAATGATTGGCAGACTGGAAGCTTGCGAGCAAGATTGGGGAAAGGCGTTTCACCCTCCGGGATTGTTGAAGGAGATGGGGGAGAAGGGAACGAAGTTTTATGAGTGATTGGGGGATGGAATTGAGTAAGTAATGAAGCAGAATAAAATACCAAAAAATCGCTAGTCCTTTCGGGTGAAAACCCCAGAAATCATCAATATCATACTTTCGGATGAGTCGTAATTCCACGTTTTTCGGTTGTTTTACCCCAGTTTTTACATTTAATTGTTAATCAAAAAATATGAAAAAGATTGTCATTAAATACGGTCTCTGGGCAGCGCTTATTACGCTGGGACTACCTCTCATTGGTGAGATCATATTACAATCCGGTGGTGGAAGAGTAGATTTTACTACTGGAGAAATCATCGGTTATGCTTCTATGGCCGCAGCCATGATTTTTGTTTTTCTTGGAATGAAGAAATTTCGGGATGAGGTCAATAATGGTAAACTGTCTTTCCTGGAAGCCCTCAAAGTGGGGCTATTAATTGCAGTGATTCCGGCAGTTGGGTTTGGGCTTTACAGTTATGTCTATTCAGAATTTTTGCACCCGGAGTTTATGGATGAGTATTATTCCTATTCCATTGAGCAAATGAAAGAAAGTCTGCCAGAAGCAGAGTTTGAAGCAAAAGTCGCCGAACTGGAAGCTCAGAAAGAAATGTTTATGAATCCCTTTGTAAACTTTTTTGTCATGTTTGCGACGGTGTTTATCATTGGAGTGATATTCACGCTGGTTTCTTCCCTGATCCTGAAAACTGCCGGTGAGCCAGACCAATTAGAGCAGAATCTCAATCTGTCCTAGGGTATTTTTTAACCCCATTATTTGAACTACAAAGGCCTATGGTGGCGTAGCCACAAATAACACATTCCACTCGTTCTATTGTTTACCACGGAAGACACAGA
>JAGQVA010001119.1 GCA_020438265.1 Bacteroidota bacterium | reverse complement strand
AAGGCAATTGGTGAATGATGGAAAAACGGGGCCCACAATTGGTACAGGTAATAAAGGGATAATGGTAACGGTGGTTTTCTGGACTAAATAGTTCCTCCCGGCAATCTGAGCATAAAGCAAAGTCAGGAGTTAGCAATAGATTTGCCTTTCCCTCATTTTTGCTATGAATGATTTGGAACTGATCAAAATGTTTATTTTCAGAAACTTCAAGGTTAATGGAGGTAATACGAGCCAGAGAAGGGGGATTTAATTCAATAGCTTCTTTAAAAGCGACGGCTTTTGGCTGCTCAGCATTAAACTCGATATGGACACCATCAACATCGTTATTGACCCAGCCGTTTAATTCATACTGCTTTGCCAGCAAAAATACAAAGGGGCGAAACCCTACCCCTTGTACAACTCCTTTGATATGAATATGCCATGTTGTCATTAGTCAGGATTGAGTTTGATCTCTGTCGCCAGATAGGCTCGATCAATAAGTTGAAAATTCTCCCACCAGTTGAAACTCATTATTGGAGACGACAATCTTTAAATCGCAGATTGATACTTTAAATTTGCCTTCATCTATTTCTTCAACATAAATATATGAGCCGGTTTTGACTTCTCTCCATGCGGAATTCCATCTAAGGGTTACAATGACATTCTTGTTCCTTTTTAGAAAATCATCCTCGGTTCCCACGTAATAAATACCATTTTCTGGTTCCTCATGGAAATTTATTGTCAGGGTCATAAGACCAGAACTAGCTCTAATGGCATAGTCACTATAAATAAAAGTAGTCCATGACTCTCCTTTACCGGCAATATTTATGGGATATACTTGCCCATTGATTGAAACCTGGTCTTCATCCAAGTTACAGGGAATATGGGGAGGAGAAGCCTTTGGAACTTCCAGCGCTATTTTTTCAGTCACTCCATAGCCGCAGTCATTGGCAGCAAATGCCTGTACATAATAGGTGGTGTCAGACTTTAAATCAGGTAGTAAAGCCCCAATTTGTACTTCTGAACCGTCAAAGATGATTTGATTTTCTCTAAGATCAAACCCTTTGTCCATACTATATCCAAATCCTGTATATTCGACAAAATAATCTCCCGGATCAGTTATTCTTGCAATTACAAGCGCAGTATCATTGCTAAGCATTTCCACAGATTCCATTTCAATTGTTGGAAAACATTTTGACATATCTCTGAAAAGATCAAATCTGCAACTGCTTAAGGCCAGGAGAAGAAAAAAAAGGAGATAAAAATTACTGATTTTCATTGTTGTTGTTTATTATAAAAAATAAATAATTGAGAGATGGGATTTCCAATACCCATAATAAACGAGCCCTCTTTCCAATGCTTCCAGGCCGATTTGTTTTCCCACTCCAGCCATGAGAAGAAATGAGTCATTTAACTCGGCAGAGAAGCCAATTTTAGGAGCAAACCCAACAGCAATACTCCCTTCTTTGGAAAAAGTATCATGAAGGCCATGGATAAGGTCCCAATTATCATAAGTAATAAAATGGGCATAAAAATCACTTCCCACAGTCGGGCTGATTTTTTGATCCAGGATTTTATAATCAACTGTCAATCCTCCGGTTATAGCTAAATACTTTTTTACAGTCTCATAACCTGGTAAGAAGATAGGATTACCACCAAGCTCAAGACCATATGATGGAAAGGTATCAAACCTTGCTTTAGGTGTAAAAAAACCGAGAGTAAAGCCCGCTTGAATCCTGTCGTCAATATCAGCCAGGTGGTATATAAACTCTGCTCCCAAGGTTGGTTTTAAAATATAACCATGGTTTGAAACAAATTTGATATGAGATAACCTCAATCCATATTGTTGGGCCTGCCCGGAGGTATTGAATACTAAAAATACAAAAAGAAGAATGGTAAGTCTTGGAAAGTTTTTCATGGTTATTAAATTAAATGTAGATCAAAAACTATATGATTAGAACTTTTCAAAATTGAATTTATATAACCTGATAATGGTTATTTAACTTTAGCAATATAATATTATTTACAAGCACTTTCGTACACTTAAGGCCCAAAAAGTAGAATCT
>JAGQVA010000110.1 GCA_020438265.1 Bacteroidota bacterium | reverse complement strand
GCCAGACTATTATCATCCCCAATCAAACTTAACCGGGATCGGGCTTCCTCAAATGCTTCGGGATTATCAAAGGGAGCGTTGGCGTTGTCTGCGTCGCGGCTGTAGGAAAAACCCAGGGTAAGCTTTTCGTTTTGGGTTGTGTGTTCCATATCCGCGACTACCAGGGACCTATTAAAATACCGATCATTATATTCAAAATCGACAACGATACGGGTAATATTGGTAATGACATTTCGGGCTGTAAAGGTGACTTCTGCAGTATTATAGTCTATGATATAATCCTGATTTTCTCCTCTGCTCATTAATTTTCCATTGAGGTAAACTTTCTCGCTTCCGGCGAGAACAATGAAAAATCTTTCGAGGTTTTTCCCGGTAAGGCGGTAAGGCCCGGATACGCCGTCAATCCCCATGAAAGAATTCGTGTGGAATTTCCCTTTGGCAACGGCTCCACTCACCGAAGCTTTGGTTTTGGGAGCCTGATAACTGAATTGCAATCCCTGAACATTGCGATAGAGATTGGAAAAACGGGTTTTTCTACGGTTTACTTCATAATCTCCGATTGTAACGGCGTATTCATCTTTTGATAATTTGATGAATATTTTGTCAAAATCGGAAATCTGTTGCGTGGTTCCTCCAGCCTGAATGGGGAGATTTTCGTCTGTGATTGCCCCAACGATGGTTAATCCATCACCCAGATCGCCTTCCAATTGCAATCGTAGTCCACTGGTAACTGATAGCCCCCGATTATTACCCACAGTTAATCCCCGGGACAAACTGCCACTTTTGCGGATTCCATCTCCGGAATCCCAAAAAATGTCTTTGTTTGATTCAACCGGATCAGCAAAAATCATATCTACCCGTTCATTATTGTCGATGGAATCCTGAATGATTTTCCAATTGCGAAGACTAATTTCAGGTTTAAGACCTGTGGAAAAAAACCGATAACTGATTTGCCACGCTGTGTCCGTAGAGTTTTGATTTACAATGATATACGCTTGTGGGTAATGAATTTCATACTGTTCAGGGAGAAGAGTTTGGGAGGAATGGAGTGATTGTATTTTTTCAGAAAAAGGAACTAAAAAAGAATGTTTTAGCTGAAGGGTATCGCCCGGTTTTCCCTGAAGAGTGTCTACAGCAAATTGGGAGTTTTGTGCATAAGTTAACTCACAATACATCACAACCATCAGCGTGATGAATGTGTGAGCAATCAGATGTTTAATGCAGAAATTTAGCCCAGGCATTGAAAAGAAAACGCTGGTAGGTGCGGATCATTTTACTTTTTCCTTTCTACCAGCGTTTTTTGTGATTTAATTCGTTTCTACCCGAGATCGATATCATCATCGGCAGAAGGAATTTCGATGAAGAACGTAGTTCCTTTCCCTTCTTTACTTTCGAAGCTGATCACACCTCCGGTATTTTCAATAATTCGTTTGACAATGGCTAGTCCAAGTCCCATTCCTGAAGTTTTGGTAGAAAAACTTGGTTCAAAGATTTTCTTCTGTACTTCAGGAGGAATACCACTACCATTATCTTTGATTTCAATTCGGCAATGTCCTTCCATAATGCGCATGGAGATATGTATAATTCCATTGTCTTCAATTGCCTGAAGGCCATTTTTGATAATATTGTTGAAAGATCTTGAGAGCTGATCACGGTCTGCAAAAGCCCAGAATTCTACTTCCGGCACATCTATCAGCCATATAGTTTCTTCGGACTGGGTATATAGGTCCACCACTTCCAGAAGTACTTCATTGACCAATACACGCGATTTTACAGGCTCAGGCATTTTCGCAAATTCTGAAAAAGAATTTGCAATTCGTACCATGGAATCAATCTGTACCAAAAGTGTTTTCATCACTTTGGGGAACATATTCTGCAGACGTGGAGAATTTTCATTCCATGCTCTTACCAGATGCTGAATACTGAGTTTCATCGGGGTAAGAGGGTTTTTAATCTCGTGAGCAACCTGCCGTGCCATTTGTCTCCAAGCCATTTCCCGTTGCGACTGGCTTAGTTTTTCTTCCGATTCCGCCAGCTGGTTTACCATTTTGTTATAGGCATTAACAATCGCCCCAATCTCATCCTGGGACTCATAAGTAATGGGTTCGTTGATATTCCCCAGGGAAATACTTGACAGCCTTTGTTGAATCATCGAGAGCGGCTGAGTGATTCTGCTCGAAACTACCACCGCAGCGACATTAATAAGCAGGAAGATCAAAAGGTAAATATTGGCCAGATAAGCTAAAAAGTCAGTTACCTGGTCGTCAAGTTGATCTTGCTGAGCCAGATAAGGAATATTTACATAACCAATAGGTTGATCATTGTTTCCAATAATGGGACGATAACCGGAGAAATATTCCAGGTCTCCAATATTTTCTTTGATAACCAGCCCGGATAATTCCCCATTTTGGAGGGAATCAAAAGCAACCTCATTCATAAGGTCTGAGCTTATCCCTGCGTTATACATTAATGGCTGGGTAGAAGCGACCCTTTTCCCAAACTCATCAAAAATATTGATATCATTCAGAATGAGGGGCTCCAGATTTTCTATTGTCTCCTGAAAATCGCGATATAAGGTAATGCGGCTGAATGGGTCATTATGAAGATTGAGGTAATCTTGCTCAATAATCTGAGTGATTCTTCCTGCCTCTTCCCCAAGTTCTTCCTTCGCATCTTCATTATAGCGGTTTCTGATAAAATAGGAAAGCAGAACAACAATCAAAATCAGCGGAATCGCACTAATGGAAAAAAGTCCCAAACGAATTTTGGCCCGAAGGGGAATTTGATATGAAAATTGCCCGGACCTGAGTGATCGGAAACCCAAAACGGGTAAAATGATCAGAAGAACAGTTGCCAGTACATAAAAATAGAAAATGAAAGAAAAAGTTGTGATGAGATCCATCATACTTTGCTTGGGATATCTCACAATAACAATTTTATTCTTTCCTATTCTGTTTCCAATTTCCTGATAGCCATCTCTGATTTGTGTAAAGCGGGTTTTTATCTCCGTAGGATTTTCCAGATAAATCGGGAAGGGAGCTTTTCCTTGTTCGGAATACAAGATCCCGTTTCGATACAGCGCATGATCAAAAGACTTAATCAGTTTGATATCATCATAAACCCCTTGCTCTAAAGAAAGAGAAGGATAAAGACCTTCGGTTTCACGTTTGTTTGGAGACAAACGAGTCGCAAATTCCAGTTTTTCAACAGAGTCAATATTGACGACAAATGAACCTACATAAAGATCCAGGTATTTATTTTCTGCGTTGGGAAGCTGATAAAGATTTTCAGCTATTTCTTCCCCAATAATTTCGAGTGGAAAGTCAGAATGAGGACCATAAGGCACTTCTTCATCAGCTTTATCCAGTCGATTCTGGTCCTGATCATAAATGGCCAGTTCTACTTTAAATTCTTTAAAGTTTGGAGCAAAGAAATTTTCTCTGATCCATTCTTCAAACATAGCAATGTCAGCCAGTTCTTGCTTTTTGTCCCGAACCTCTTTAATCCGATCTTTGATGCTGTTGCTCGTTTTTCTAAAAGCAAACACGGTATTAAAGACCTGGCTTCCCAGAATTCGATCCGGAATTTGTTGTGCCTTGATTTGATTAGTCAGATTGACTCCAATGCTGATATTATAAGTTACCAGTAAGGAAAATATCAGTGTAATGGTGATATATGTGGCCAGGTCCTGGTGCAGGATAGGTCTGGAGGGAATTCTTACCACAGTAGATCCCAAAACGAGGAGAGAAACAGTGGTAATCAACGCCAGGGTTGTCACATTCGGGTGAAGCAGAATATTAAAAATCAGTGCTCCAAGAATGTGTAGCGCCAACACTTGTATACTCAGCCCATTTTTGCGAATAAACAGCGCATTTAGTTTGAGCAGAGAAAAAATAATCAATCCGATGGCAAGAAGTAAAACTCCTACATCAAGGAGGATCAAAAAGGAATAAATATCCGCTTTATAGAAGTTGGCAAATTCAAGATCAACCAGTGAGTTTACATTGATTTTTCTAAAGATGACAACATAGATTTTTAGCAACCAGCTGCTGATTCCAACGGTGGCGAGCATAGCCGGCCAGGCAAAGATTTTATGGTTGATGATTTTCCGATAGAGAATATTACTCAAACGGAAAAAATAGGTATAACCAATCCAGACCAGAATGGTAAAGGTGAAGATATTAATGGTTAATTCTCCCAGAGAAGGTGCCAGAAAATGGAAGGCTAAAACGTCAGGCGCAAAAACCCTGAGATCAATATACTGGCTGGGGAACCCGGAGTAGTACATCAGTGCCCGGATTAAGATGACTCCGACAAAAAGGGAGAAGTTGATATAATAACGATCCTGCCACCGTTGAAGCGCATGAATTCTGGAATAAATGGCAAGCATAATTCCTCCCAAAACAATACATACAACCACCATGATCCGAATCCCTCTCCGGAAAGGCAACGTGGGCATATCCCTATAGGTTACCAAAACTTTCCCGTCTTTGGCATAGAGATGAATATCGGAAGCTTCATCCAGATCGGGGCTTCCAACGAAACTTTGTAAGGTGTTGAGGTATTTCTGTTTGTTTTCACCTTTAAGGGCATTTTCTGATCTGCCGAGGAAAACAAATGGAAGGAGAAAATTATTCCTGACTTCATATTCTATTTGAAGCGGAATAAGCATGATTCGCAGACTATCTCCAAATTCTTTGCGAATCTGGAAGTAAGTCCGGTTTCCCAATGTTAAAATCCTGTCTTTGGGAATATCTTCCAGTTTATTGACCAGTTTTTGAGCTGGCAGGAATTCTTTGTTTTTCCAGGAAGTCAGGAATTGCTTTTGGAAAAAAGTAAGTTCACAGGCGTGACAATACGTAAGATCACCAGAAGACAAACTACTGTCTTGTGTAATTTTTCCCAGGCAAGCCTGGAAGTCTTCATTTATCTTGGACTCTACACGTTTAAGCAGATCCTGATCTTTCAGGTGATTATCGTATAAGTAAAGAATCGCGCTAACTAAAAGTAAGAGCAATCCTGCAATGAGCCAAGGTGAGCCTTTTTTAAAGGGTGATTCATACATCCCCTCTAATATACTATGTTTATGTGAAAAAATTTATGAAGATGTTAAAAAGAACGTAATAAAAATCAATTTTCCGAAAATTTGTGGCTGCTGATATCGCTATGAGACTTCATTGAAGAGGCACTGTACATTTTTGTTTCGAGCATATCTTCAAAATCATCCCGGGCAAAAATCGGCACACGAATCGAATATTTTTCAAATTTCATTCCCGGTTTGTGAATAATCAATGAGAATATGACATTCGGATAATCTGAAATCAGGTAATAATCAGCGATATCTCCCCACTCTATCACATTGCGAAAATCGGGAATTCGCAACACTTTGTCATTAATAACGACTCCTTTTTCAGTAATAACCCGGACCAGAAGAAGCCGGATAGCAACGTAAGTAAAAGTGAGTGCAACCAAAAGAAGGACACAGATAAAGCTTATTTGAAGAAATTTAGCTTTGTCGTGTTCACTGATATGAGAAGATTGTAAAAAATCGCCATAGACGAAGAACCCGGAAATTCCCACGATAAATAAAATGAGGGCAGCTACTGAAAAAGTGATAGTGACAATCACCATCTCTGGTTTTCTCCAAACCATAAGGGTTTGATTCAGTTGTCGCCTGTACCAATATGCAAGGAGCACAAAACAGGGGGCTATCAGGAGGGATAGCAAGAGACTGAAATTAAGGAGTAGCTGTACCAGAGTCATACTTCTATTTGATGATCATATAAGTTAATAATAGATACGAAAAAATCAAAGGAATTATTGATTATCGTCTCAAATTGAGTGATGCACAAAAATAACCAATTTTCTCATCTCTTAATAATATTTTTTGTGTGATAAATAGTTTTGAACGTAATCATCAACACCTTTTTCAAGGGTTGTAAACTTATTCACATATCCGATTGTTCGTAGCCTTTGGATATTTGCCTGAGTAAAATACTGATAGGTATCTCTGATATCCAATGGAGTATCAATATATACAATATCAGGTTCTTTCCCCATACTGACAAATACCTGTTTGCCAAGGTCATTAAAATAACGTGCAACCCCCGTTCCCAGATTGTATATGCCTGAGTTTTTACCGTGATTAGTCAAAAAAAAGATGACATCAGCCACGTCTTTCACATAAATAAAATCCCTCATTTGTTCTCCGTCCGCAAAATCAGGGCGGTGAGAGCGAAATAACTTTAATTTTCCGGTTTCCTGAATTTGTCTGTGCGCGTGAAGAACAACACTGGCCATTCTGTTTTTATGATATTCATTGGGGCCATAAACATTAAAAAATTTCAAACCATACCAATAGAGTGGGGTCTCAGGCTGGCGCATCGCCCAAAGGTCAAAAAGATGTTTACTATTTCCATAAGGATTCATAGGTGTATAAAGCTCCATCTTTTGAGGATCATCATCAAATCCCTGTTTTCCATCTCCATAGGTAGCAGCACTGGAGGCGTATATCAAAGGGATTTCGTGCTGGCTGCAAACCTCCCAGATCTTCTGAGAATATTCAAGATTAAGGGTCTGGAAAATGGGCCAGGAAGGTTCTGTCGTATCTGTGCGGGCACCCATGTGGATGATTAGCTCAATATCTTTTTCCTTCCCTGTAAGCCATTGAAACAGACGATTGCGATCTACCAGCTCCCGATAATTTTTTTGTGAATAGTTGGGTGCGTGGCCCGGACGGGAGAAATCATCAACCAGAATGAGATCCTTATAGCCATTTGCCAAAAATTTTGCTGCTATACAACTTCCTATAAATCCTGCTGCTCCGGTGATAATAATCATAGTTCTTTCTGGTTTTGGTAAATGCTAATTAATTTTTCTCTTTCTTTTTCCCAGTTTAATTCTTCTTTTGCCGCCAAACAATGAGTCTGATAATGGGCATATTTTTCCTCATTATTGAGTATTTCTTTTATTCTTGCTGCAAATTTTTCCGGCTCTCTTTCTGTTTCCGCTAAAACTTCCCCCACCTTATATTTTTCAACAAGCCCTCGCATTTCGGGTAAATCTGAAACCAACACCGGTAAACCCGCCTGAATGTAATCATAAACCTTGTTGGGGGAAGCAAACCGATAATTATCTCCCAGATTTTCCTCTATGCTGAGGCCAAGATATGCTTCTGTGGTTTGTTCAAATAATGATTCTAATGGAATAAATCCTTTAAAAATGATCTGTTGAGAGGATTTTTGACTTTCTGCGCGTTTCCTGAGAGCCTCTTCAATATCCCCGCGCCCAATAATCCAAAGGGTAATGTCAGGCATATAATCCATTGCCCGGATCATCAGTTCTATCCCTCTGCCTACATTCAATGCTCCCTGGTAAATCAATATTTTCCCTTTTTTCTCCTTCTTAATACCCGTTTTGTAAAAAGGTACATTCCTGATAACCTGAACTTCTTTCTGATATTTTTGACTGTAAATTGAAGCCAGGGAATGATTGACTGTGTAAATCTGGTTGAGTCGCGGGAAAATCCACTGTTCAAGCCTTAGCCAGATATTTCTCGTAAAGGGACGTGCTATTAATTCAGGAACTTCGGTAAAATATTCGTGGCTGTCATAGATCAATCGAGTGCCTTTGATTCTGGAAATGAGGAAGTTGGCCAATAAAGTATCAAGATCATTCGCATTGAGGATATCTGCTTTTCTGAATAACAGGAACCAGAAAAGGCGAAAGTTAAATTCCAGGTAAAACCATTTTCCACGAATGAAAAAAAGTCGCATCCGATGTGTCTGATAGGTGCGGTCGGACAGGGGAATGGAATTTGGTAATTTTCTGCCAACAACAAGCACTTCATACCCTGCTTCAGCCAGGGTAGAAGCAATCCGGTGGATGCGCTGATCTCCGGAAAGGTCATTGATGACAGAAATAATTACTTTTTGTTTCATATAGCTCTTAGCTATTGGCCTTTGGTTATTAGCTGCTAAAAGCCAAAGGCTAATAGCCAATAGCTATCGCTACGCAAACTACCAATCATTTTCTCTTTGGACAAATAGGTTTTTTTGACTTCTTTCAACCTATGAAGAGATTGATTTTATTGAGTTTTTGTTGTTTAAGTTTCGTATTCAATTACGCGCAGAATACAGATATCATTCTGGGCCATGATCTGTATCATTATGTGGATCGGCTTGATATAAAAGGGATTACGGGAATCTATCTTCCCACTGAGGTAAAACCCTATGGCCGCAATGACCTGGCTGAATGGCTGGCAAATGCTGATACCAGTCAGTTTTCAGGAAATGAGCTTTCCTGGCATTATCGGATGCGTTTTCTGGCAGATGATTCTTTGGCTTTTCAGGATTACAAACCAGGTATTTTTAAGCGATTTTACCGAAATCGCAGAGATTTATTCTACGTCAAAACGCCAACCTTCCAAATGGCTGTTAATCCTTCTGTACATTTTGCCGGAGGAATGGATCGCAATGATTTTTCGGGAAATGTGAATGATTTATTAACCTATACAAACTCCCGAGGGCTTTCACTTAGAGGTTCATTTCTCGATAAGATAGGCTTTTATACTGAAGTCTATGATAATGTCATTCGGGCACCTCAGTTTATGTTTAATTATTATGATCAGAATCAGGTACTACCCGGAGAGGCTTTTATCAAGCGGTTTGGTGATCAGAATGGACTCGATTTTTTTAGTTCGCGCGCTTATATAACCTATCGTCCATGGAAACAAATGAGGATCAAATTTGGAAAGGATCGCGCTTTTTGGGGAAATGGCTATCAGAGTTTATTGCTTTCAGATAATGCGGCTGATTATTTGTTACTCAATATTCAAACGCGAATCTGGAAACTGGTTTATACCAATCATTTTACCCAAATGATTCACTTCGTTCCTGACAGAAACGATACAGAAGGAACCTTGCCACGCAAATACGGCGTTTTTCATCAGCTTACATGGGCTCCCAAATCCAATCTCTCTTTCAGCATTTTTGAATCGGTGATTTACAGCCCTATCCTGGCCAATGGCCAAAGAGGGTTTGAGCTTCAGTATATGAATCCTCTGATTTTTTACCGCGCGGCAGAACAATACATTGGCAGTCCTGATAATGGTATGCTTGGTCTTCAGACCAAATGGAATTTCTTACAGCGATTTCAACTGTATGGACAGGTTTTGCTTGATGATTATAACTACAGCCGCCGGAATGACGGAAAAGGATACTGGGGAAATAAACTGGGCTTGCAGGTTGGAGGAAAATATATCGATGCTTTTGGCATCTCAACGATGGATCTTCAGGCAGAGTATAACCGCATTCGTCCCTACACTTACCAGCATTTTAGCACGATGTCCAATTATACCCATTACAGACAACCGATTGGCCATGCGCTGGGCGCCAATTTGCAGGATTTTCGACTATTTGTTCGCTATCATCCTGTTCCTCCTCTACAAATACTATTGTCTTATCATGCTCTGGTACAGGGGAGAGACGGGGCTGATGGGATCAATTATGGAGGAGATCCGCAGATTCCTCAAATCAACCGTCCCGGAGAATTTGGAAATATAATCGGTCAGGGGGAAAAATGGCAGTTGAATCAGTTCTATGGTCGTTTTTCCTGGCAATTATTTCGATCAGACATATTTTTAGAACTGGAAACGCGTTATAGGACAGAAGCTGAAAAGCAGTCTTTTAGCGTACTTGGAGGAATCAGAGCGGGTATTTTACCAAGAGAAATAAAATATTAAATTTATAGTTAACACTAATTCTAACGATAGATGAGTATTCATTCTTGTCCAAACTAATTTCTTACTTATATGAAAATGATTAAGTCCCAATTTATGCCTGCCTTTTTACTTTCCTTTGTGATTCTGTTTTCAATGGGAATGGCCCCCTATCCCGCTGCTAAATGGAAAAAATACACATCTGAGGTTTGTAAGGCAAAAATCTCTTTCCCTGCTGAATTTACAGAGGAGTCACCAGAAGAGTCTGACTATGGTAAAACGTATAAAGTGACCGCTGAAGACGGGTCAACGCAATATTTTTTCGCTGCGACGGTTCATAAAAATCCTTTGGATGAACATTATGAGCTTGCCAAAATTGGGCTGGACAGTTTTGCGGAAAGTGTGGGCGGAGACCTGAGTGATGATGGTGATTATATCTACAAATCCCACCGGGGGGTAAAAGGAGATATTTCCAAGGATGGAGTTCTCATTAGATATCGGACCATTTTGATTGGTCAAATTCAGTATCAGATCATTGTTATTTATACTGAAGGAGCACCTGATGCGGTAGAGGAGGCGAAAGCCAGTAAATTTTTTAATTCATTTAAGGTACTGAAGTAAGTGGTTATTGGCTATTAGCCATTGGCTTTTAGCTTTTGGTTGTTAGGGTGCCAATGACCAAAAGCTAAAAGCCAATCGCTTTATTACGCTTCCTGAAAAGCCTCTTGCCAGCTTTGACCAAAGTTGATCATTTCCAGAGTCGCCAGGGAGAGTTTATTTTCCAGATTACCAAATTTTTCCCGATAGTCTTTTACACTGCGCTCAATCACCTCATGCGCTTCTTCACGACCATAAGTATGAGTGATTTCTACATTG
>JAGQVA010001118.1 GCA_020438265.1 Bacteroidota bacterium | reverse complement strand
ACCATTTCAGCCAGTTTTTTCTGTACAAGCTGGAAACTCGCAATAGGCTTGTCAAACTGAATCCTTTCCATTGCATATTGAAGGGCTGTGTCGTAGCAGTCGATAGCCACACCGATTGCTCCCCAGGCGATACCATAACGGGCTTTGTCCAGACAACCCAACGGTCCTTTTAATCCACTGATATTGGGCAAGAGATTTTCCTTGGGAACTTTGACATTATCAAAGACCAGTTCTCCTGTATCAGAAGCTCTCAAAGACCATTTATTGGTAATTTTAGGTGTGGTAAAACCTTTCATACCACGTTCTAAAATCATTCCGTGAATTTTCCCTGCTTCATTTTTCGCCCAAATCACAGCGATATCAGCAAAAGGAGAATTAGAAATCCATGTTTTGGAACCGTTGAGTAGATAATGGTCTCCTTCATCAGTAAAATGAGAAGCCATTCCGCCGGGATTTGACCCGAAATCGGGTTCAGTGAGGCCAAAACAACCCATGATTTCTCCGGAAGCAAGACGGGGTAAATATTTGCGTTTTTGTTCTTCTGAGCCATATTTATAAATGGGAAACATGACCAGCGATCCCTGCACCGAGCACATAGATCGAATGCCGGAGTCAGCCCGTTCAATTTCCTGCATAATCAGCCCATAGGAGATTTCATCCAGGCCGGGACATCCATATTCTTCCGGAAGAGACGGCCCAAAGAGCCCCATTGCGCCCATTTCAGGGGTAAGCTCTTTAGGGCAATAATTTTCCTGAGCCCAATCGTTAATATGAGGAATAATGTTTTGATTGATCCAGTCTCTGACAGTACTGCGAATCAATTTATGTTCATCAGAAAGTAAATCGTCTATCTGGTAATAATCCGGGGGATTGTATGTACGAATGGCTTGCATATCGATAAATTGTGAAAATAATTAATTTTGAAGCAGAAAATTGTGCTAAAAACCTTCAAAGTTAAGTACATTTGAGTGATTTTTAGAAATAACAAAGAAAAAATATTGCCTCAACAGGGTTTGCGAATCAGGATTATATGAGAAAAGGAAACCGAATTTTAAAGCACCGTATTTTCTGGGATAAAATGTATATCACCAGTGTGGGGCTGATTGCGGTTTTTCTGGTTCTTATGACCCTGATTATGCCCAGATCTTTTCGCCTGAAATTTCAGTATGAGGTAGGAAAACCCTGGCAGGATGAGGATTTATACGCTCCTTTTGATTTTGCCATCCACAAATCTGCGGATAGTATTGCCAATGAAGAAAAACTGGCAGCAGAGCAGGTTCTTCCGATATATACCCCTGATTCTTCTGCGATGAAATCTTCCATAGAGTATGTCAAAAACCAATGGCAGCAATCTCTCTATTGGGGGAAATTATTGAAGGATGCGCTCAGAACAGGCGATTCACTGCGTATTGTTGATTTCCGAAGAGAACTCAACCAGTTACAAATTAATCCTTCGTATTTTGGCCTGGAAAAAGTAAGCGATACGGTTTGGGTTAATAAACAAGGGGAAAAATATATTAGCTGGTTAGAGCTGATTTATAAAAAAGGGTATGTAAATATCGAACCAGGAGATTCGCTTTCTGACTTTATTTCCGTGCGGGTGGCTCCAGGAAGGGAGGATTATCGCTCCGTGAATAGTCTCCTTTTGAGTGAGGATGCAGTGGTTAAATTTGTGGAAGTCAATAATCCTAATATCAGGAAAGAAGAACTGAAGATTTTTTCCAACCTGGTTTCTTTTATAAAACCCAATTATTCCTATAGTGAAAAACTGACGGCGCAGGCAAGAGATCAAAAACGACGCCGGGTTTCTCCGGTTTATGGAAAGGTAGCCAAGGATCAGAAAATCATTTTTAAAGATGAAGTGGTTGATAAAAAAACCGATGCTATTTTGCGATCTCTGATTCAGGAGCAGACAAAACGATTTGGTGAGGAGAGTGCTTTTGGGATTGTTTTTAGCCAGTTTTTGATCATATTTCTGATTACTGCCATTTTATTACTGTATCTCAGTGTCATTCGTCCCCGCATCTTTTTTAATAATTCCAAGCTG
>JAGQVA010001117.1 GCA_020438265.1 Bacteroidota bacterium | reverse complement strand
TGGGTAAGGGATTTAATCAGAACGAATAATTCTTCTTTTTTTACCATAAGGAAGCTAAGAAATAAACCAATTATTTAATTCAAATATAAGAAAAACAAGCCTTATTAATTTTTAGAATCCTACGTTTTTTAAGAATCTTCTCTCTGGTATTTGCGATTCCCTGCTACTTTTGATTGATCAATAACATTAAACATTTAAAGAAATGTCCAACGCAATTAACTGGTTTGAACTTCCTGCCAATAATTTTGACCGAGCAGTAGATTTTTACTCAAAAGTAGTCGGAGAGGAACTTCAGAAACTTGACCAAAACGGGACCCAACTGGCATTCTTTCCTACTCAAAATAATGGAGTAGGGGGGTGTGTAACCTATGGGAATGGCAACAAACCTCAGGCAGAAGGAGCTTTGGTTTATCTCAACGGAGGAGAAGATTTATCGGAGCCTTTGAGCAGAGTAGAAACTGCTGGAGGAAAAGTAGTCATGCCCAAAACGCCTATTGGTGAAAATGGGTTTATGGCCATATTTATGGATACTGAAGGGAATAGGGTGGCTTTTCATTCCATGAAGTAAAACTTGCTGACTGAGTCATGAATCTAGAAGAATTTAAACAGTACTGTTTAGCCAAAAAAGGGGTAGAAGAAACTTACCCCTTCAATGGCGAAGCCGTCTGGATGAAAGTCATGGGCAAAATGTTTGCCATGACTTTTGTCCAGGATTTTAAGTTTAATGGGGAGATAGCCCCACCGTTTTTATTTGTCAACTTAAAGTGTGAACCAGAGAAAGCGCTTGAACTGCGAGAGCAATATTCTGCGGTTCAGCCTGGTTGGCACCAGAGTAAGAAACATTGGAATTCGGTTTTTATAGATGGTACACTGTCGGATTCCATGATCAGAGAATTGATTGATCACTCTTATGATATTGTGGTAGCTGGATTGCCGAAAAAATTGAAGGAAGAGTTGGCGGAGATGTAATCATGCTATTTCATCCCTGAACCCCCGCAAGCAGAACAAACAGAACGTCCCCCCGAACAACCGCAAGGAATCTGTTCATTTACATATTCTACTGAGCCATCCCAATTGGTGCGGGTATAGCTGCTATTGTGATAGCCCATTCCGTAGCAGGATGAGCAGGTTACCATTCCACTGCCTGAGCAATAACCACATTGTTGTCTTTGGTGTGTGTCGTATTGGTTTGTCGTCTGATAGTTTGCCTGGGAATGGGTTTGAGTGGTCTGAGGATTTGTTTTTTGATTAGCTGCTGGTCCTTTTCCTTTAAACGTAGAGAAGATTTTTGTAAAAATTTTATCCCTCTTTTTGGCATCTTCATCGCGCCCCTGAACCCAAAGTGAAATCAAATAATCATTGTGAATGACGGAAAATATCCGCACTCTGGTGATCAGACGAAAACGATCTTTTGCCTGTTGGTCCCAATGGAGAAGCAGACCCTTTTTTCCAAAAGCTTCCACTTCATAGGGTTTTCCAATTTGTTTAGGCGGCCCTAAGGTTGGATTTACATCCTTTTGCATTAACCCTTCAAAATAGGCAATGACATTAGGATGATCGATTTGCGTGTGGCCATTGGCAGGTGCAGTATGAACGAAAATATGATTATCGCCAAAACCATGTAAAGGGATAATTTTCAGGAAGCCATCCGTTTGATCAATTTTCCAGCCTTTGGGATAGTGAAAAGAAAGGCTGCGGTCAAAATCGATATGTTGTTGCTCTATATATTCAGTCTCTTTATTAGCCTGTGTTTTGAGGTATTTGAATGAAAGAACGACAATTTCATTTTGATTATAAGCTCTTTGGTGATCAATGGCAGACCGAATATGGATGCTGACACCCTGATTTAGTGGTAGCATCACAAACTGAATTTTCACCTCCCCATCAGATAAAAAACCATGAATGCCGTCTCCTGCCAGGCCATGAACCTGAAACCAGTAAGATTTGGTTGTATTTACAGATATATGGTTTTCATATTCTTCTTTAAATTCTGGTTCGATAATAATCGCCTGAGAACCTTCCACCTTTACGTCAAGCCTGGCCATAAA
>JAGQVA010001116.1 GCA_020438265.1 Bacteroidota bacterium | reverse complement strand
AGTCCGCAAAATTCTGGGTTACCTCCCGCAGTCTTTTGGGGTTTTGCCTCGCGTAAGTGCTGAGGAAATGCTGAACCATTATGCGGTATTGAAAGGGCTGGCAAATGCGGTTGAAAGGAAGGACGTCGTCAAGGCACTCTTAGAACAGGTAAACCTGTATCAGGTGCGCAAAAAGCGCCTGGCAGGGTTTTCCGGAGGAATGAAACAACGATTTGGCATCGCGCAGGCGCTTCTGGGAGATCCAAAACTCATCATCGTGGATGAACCTACCGCAGGGCTCGATCCAGCCGAGAGAGTTCGCTTCAATAACCTCCTCAGCGAAATCAGTGAAAGTAAAATTGTCATCCTGTCTACACATATCGTGGAGGATGTCAGCGACCTTTGTAGTGATATGGCGATTATCGATAAAGGAGAAGTTTTACTTCAGGGAAATCCTGGCGAAATCCTGGCTGGTATGGAAGGTCATGTCTGGGAAAAACGCATTTCCAAAGAAGAACTCGCTGATTATCAGCAAAAATACCAGGTGATTTATTCCCGCCTGAATGAAGGAAAACCGTTGATTCATATTCTGAGTGAAAATGATCCTGAGGACGGATTTGTTTCTGTTCGTCCCAATCTCGAAGATGTATATTTTTCTAATATCCAGGTAGCCTGATTCTTATGTTTAAAGAAATATTTTTATTCGAAATAAGGTCCTGGATGAGAACGCCGGTGACCTACGTATATTTTGGGATTTTGCTCCTTTTGGGGTTTTTGTTTACCATAGCTACCGGAGGCGCTTTTAGCAGCGTTACGGTCTCGACCGGAGGAGATAAAATCTTTGCAAATGCTCCGGCATTGATCCATACGTTTACTTCCTTTTTGTCTCTGGCGGGAATTTTTATCACAGCAGGGATTATTGGTCCGGCAGTGTTTAAGGATTTTAAATACCAAACTGCTTCTCTGGCCTTTACGACTTCGATCTCGAAGTTTCACTACATCATTGGCCGGTTTTTCGGTGCTTATGTTATTGCTTTATTGGTTTTTATTGGTCCACTTATAGGTTTTTATCTGGGATCGCTTATGCCTTTTGTCGAAGAGGAACTTTTCGCTCCCAACCGGTTTGCAGCGTACCTCTATCCTTATCTGAATATTATTATCCCCAATACCTTTTTTATAGGTTCACTCTTTTTTGTAACCAGTATTTTGAGGCGAAGTGTTACGGTAAACTGGGTAGTCATTTTGGTCTTGTATGTGGGATATGGATTGGCGGGGTCTTTAGCCGGAGATCTTGATAATGAATGGATTTCAGCATTGATAGATCCGATTGGAATTGGCGCGGGTCGTACCGTCACGAAATACTGGACACCGGATGAACAAAATACGTTATTGGTGTCGCTGAAAGGTTGGTATCTGGCCAATCGCATTTTGTGGATAGGTATTGGTGTCGGTATGCTCGCCTTTGGATATCTGAGATTTCGCTTTAATGAATTCAGAAATAGCTTTCAATTATTTAGCCGAAGTAAACCCGAAACTACTCCTCAAGTCAAATCTTCAGCCTTTCAGCTTGGAGGAATTGTCTTACCTACATTTACCCGCTCATTCTCCGTCAATGCATTTGTAAAATTAACCCTTCGACTGGCGGTTTATGAATTCAAACAAATCCTGGGCAGTGTATACTTCCGGATTATCATGATGGTGGCGATTGTCTTTATGCTGTCTACTTCGGGAGAAATTGGCAAACTCTATGATACGCAGACTTATCCGGTTACTTATCAGACTGTTGGATTTCTGACCGGAGCCCTTGGTTTGTTTCTCCTGATTATCATTGTGCTCTATTCAGGAGAAATGGTATGGAAAGAAAGGGATCGTAAGGTAAGTGAAATTCACGATGCGCTCCCCACGCCCAACTGGGTGATTTTTGCCAGCAAACTCCTCGGATTGATGATGATGCAGGTGGTGCTTTTGACTTTGGTGCTTGTGATGGGAATAGGCGTACAGGCTGCAAAAGGCTACACAAAGTTTGAAATAGGGCTTTATCTCCAGGAACTTTACACCCTGCAAATCATAGAC
>JAGQVA010001115.1 GCA_020438265.1 Bacteroidota bacterium | reverse complement strand
AATAAATGCGGAATGGGCTACAGAGAGGTAAACTGGAGTCTTCCCAGGGCACAACAGGTTATTCACACCCGCCAGAATATCTATGATGGAACCTGGGAAAAACGCGTTTCCATGGGTTGGATGTTTGTGCCTTTGACTGAATATCATGGGGGTGGAGAAGCAGCCACGATTGAACCCCTGAATGAACACCTGGATCATTACGAAACCATGATGATGTCTAATTTGGGAGCAGGGGTACAGGCCTGTTATCGCGGTCCGAGATTATACGACACTGAAGAAACCCAACACATGGTTTCGAATACAGTCAACTGGTATAAAAACCACCGGGAGGTATTGGAAGGCGATTTTATTCATTTGCGCCGGGCTGATGGGCGAGACATTGACTATTGGCTTTTGGTGAATCCCGATGCGAAAGAAAAAGGAGCCTTGGTAGTGTTTAATCCACTGAATGAAGATGTGAGTAAAAACCTGGAAATTCCTTTGTATTATACAGGGCTTACCGATAAAACTATAGTAGTGGATGCTTTGGGTAAAAGAAGGAAATACCGGCTAGGCAGGGATTTTAAGGTTAAGCTTTCCGTTACTATTCCGGCGGGGAAATGGGGCGTATGGTTTTTTGAGTAGGATGAAAGTCCTGATTGTTTAGGAAGGTTGATGAAGATCCCTCCCCGATGGTCGGGATGCCTGCATAATTGCAGGAATTAAATCAATTCGCATAATGGCGAATCATTTGTTTCCGCTTCTAGCGGGCATCCCGAACGGCGAAACGCAAGTGAGGGATCTTCATCTTCCTTATCAACAAAATCATCGTTATCTTATTTTATATTTCCCGCTTGCTAAACTAGTTATAATGAGCAGTTATAAAGCTTTCATTTACAATTATCACTTCACGCCAACATTTACTCCATTTCTCTACATTCTTCTATTCATATCCCTTTCTTCCAACGCACAACCCATTTATCTGTCAGAAAACTTCAACCAGGGCTGGCCAACGGGATGGACGACAATCGATCAGGATGGAAACACGCCAGATTCCACGGTAGCGCGTTTTACCGATGCCTGGATTATTTTTCCGGATATTGATTCTGCGAAGATAGGGGATTCTGTCGCATCCAGTACCTCCTGGTATTCGCCTCCCGGGCAAGCTGACGATTATATGATTACCCCTCTGATCATGATTGGCTCCACTACCGGAGTGTTTTGGGATGCAAAGGCAGTGGACCCGGATTTCTCAGATGGATACGAGTTGCGCATTTCTACCACAACCCCTGATATTGTTGGTTTTATGGCTCATCCGCCCCTGTTTACCACCTCATCGGCTCCGGCTAAATGGACCAATTTTATGGTTAATCTAAGTGCTGCCGGATACCAAAACCAGTCTGTTTATCTGTCATGGCGGAATCATTCCAACGACCAGTTTATTCTCTCCATTGATAATATCATCGTAAAAGAGCTGGCTCCTTTTGATGCAAGAATCTCAGGGATAGACTCTTTATCTTCCTACAGCCATATTCCCATCCATCAAAATCCTGCCATTCATTTAGCGGGACAAATTACAAATGTTGGTTTTCAAACCATTACTGATGCAAAACTGGTTGCGGAAGTATTAAAAAATGGCGTTTCTGTTCATGAAGACTCTTCTCAAGGGATAAATCTCAACTTCGGGGAATGGGCCAACCTGGCTATGTCGCCCTATTTTCCGAAGGATACAGGAACCTATACAGTGAGCTATTTTGTTTCTATTGACGAAACAGATTCCCATCTTTCAAACAACACTGCCTTTTCGACCAAGTCATTAATGATCAATGACTCTGTTTTTGCCAGAGATATCGGTCCGGCGTCCAACGGACTGAGTATTGGCAATGGCACCACAGGTGAATTTGGGCTAAACTTTTCCTTTTCAAAAACTTCTCTCCTTCATTCAGTATCTGTTTTCCTGGTGAATAGCAATAATATCATGGTAGGGAAACCCATCAGTGTAAAGGTTTACGCGTTTCGTGATTCGCCATCGGTCGAAGTTGCATTTACAGACACCCTGATAGTTACCCAAAG
>JAGQVA010001114.1 GCA_020438265.1 Bacteroidota bacterium | reverse complement strand
TTCTCTTAAGACTCGTTTTACTTTTCAGTCTGGTCCACCCCCGGATGCTTTCGGGATTTTGTGGAGTGGAGGCGATCGAATGGATCATTATTTTGCTTTTTTAATTCGTCCTGAAGGGTATTTTGCGGTTGTAGATGTGTATAAAGGAAAGGAGGAAATGGTTATTCCCTGGAATCGCTTTCGGAAGATTCGGGGGTTTGGAGAGGAAAACGAACTCCAAATTATAAAAACAGGCTGGAAGCTTTCATTTCAAATTAACGGGAAAGAAGTTGCTGATACGCGGTTTAAAAAACTGTATGGCAAATATCACGGGTTTATTCTCAGGGGAAATGGTTCTGTAAGCGTAGACGAATTTTCTATCTATCATCCTCCCGTTTCCATTAATCAGATGGAAGGCAATTATTCGATTGCCAGTAAAAGATTGCTGGATTCTACGGTAAATTCTCCTGATTTTGATGAAACAGATCCCTGGCTGGCCCCGGATCACAGGACGCTTTATTTTACCCGCAAACCAGTGGGAGCTGATTGGAATCAGGGAAATATCTGGATGTCAAGGGTTCAGGGAGATTCTATGTGGGGAGAACCCGTCAATATGTTTCCTTTTAATAATGAAGGCCGCAATGCAGTGGCTCATATTTCTCAGGATGAAAGGCGAGTTTTATTATCCTCTCAGTATGAATACGATGGAAAACACAGAGGCCCGGGAATTTCCCTTTCCGTGAAAAACAGTGAGGGTGCCTGGAAAAATCCGGTTAATATGATTGTCAAAGGTCTGGAAACGGAGGAGGAACCTGTAACCTGTTTCTTATCAAAAGATGAAAAAATCTTGCTGATGAGTATGGAAAAAAAGGAGGGATATGGAGACCTGGATATCTACGTCAGCTTTAATCAGGATGGAAACTGGACCACTCCCAAAAACCTCGGCCCGGATGTAAATACCTTTGGAATGGAATTTAGTCCTTTTCTGGATGAAGATGGCGAAACCCTGTATTTTTCCAGTTCCGGGCACCCGGGATACGGTAAAACGGATGTTTACATGAGCAAACGCACCAGCAATACCTGGAGCCAATGGACCACTCCAAAGAATCTGGGCCCAAGGGTCAACGGGTTTGAATGGGATGGATTTTATACCCCCATTCGGAAAGATATCCACGCATATATGGCTTCCCGAGACCCTGTTCATGGAGATTTTGTGCTCTATGGAGTGAGGATTCCCCGTGATATGAGTACTCAGCCTGTGGTGAGGATTTACGGGCGGGTATTACATAAACAAACCCGGCAACCTCTGGGGGGATTGATCACTTTTAAGGGGTTGGGAGAGGATTCTGTAGCTAAACAAACCCGCTCCAGTGAAGATTATGGAACCTATAATATGTATCTTCCTTTCGGTGAAGCTTACCAACTGTTTGCCGAAAAGATAGGTTATTTTGCACAAATGGATACGCTCGACCTTCGCCGTTACAGTCATTACCGGGAGCTCAGGAAGGATCTTTACTTGAGTCCGATTGAAGTGGGCCAGACCATTACCCTGAATCGGGTATTTTTCAAAAGAGCCAGGGCTGAATTGCTGGCTGATTCATATCCGGAACTGGACCGGTTGGTTTTGCTGATGCGTTCTATTCCTTCGCTAAAAATTGAGATTCGTGGCCATACAGATAACCTGGGAGAAGAGGCGGAATTACAACAACTTTCAGAAAGAAGGGCCGAAGTCGTAAAAAACTATCTCGTAGAGCGCAGAATCGCCGCTAATCGTATCACCAGTGCAGGTTTTGGAGGCTCTATGCCCATCGCCAGTAACGTAAATCCTGCTACCAGAAGACTCAATCGGCGGGTTGAATTTTTGATCATTAGCCGCTAAAATTACTTTTTTGGTTGAAATATCGTTACTTTGGTGTAAATAGGTTGTGTCAAAAGGCCAGTTTTAATCAAAAATACGGAGGCACAGAGAAACAGAAATTTTGATAATCAATGAATTGCCTCTGTACTTCCGTGTTGAAAATTTGGACTTTTGAGATCGCCTCTAGCCGCTGCAGATTCTAGGTTTACCACTGGTAC
>JAGQVA010001113.1 GCA_020438265.1 Bacteroidota bacterium | reverse complement strand
CTTTGGGATTAATTTCTCCCGTGCGCTTATCCCAGATTCGCTGAGGATAACCGTCTTCACCCTGAGGCGAATAAACAGCCTCCCAGATATCCCACTGATCTCCGGACCGGCCTTTGGTGCCCAGCACCAGCTCCCGATAATTCATGTCCCTGAGATAGGATTGTACATTTCCCAGATAATCCCGATGACCGGGCCTCAAGGTCTTTTTAAAATGTCCACCGGCATAATAGGCGTTTTGATCTTCGTAGAGATTGACAAGACAATAAGCCCTGAAATCAATGGGATCCGGGCAGGCAATATAAGCGCTGTTATACTCATCAGGATAAAATACCTGGACTGCCATGGCTTCCCATCCCCCTGTTGAGCCACCATACACAAACCTTGCCCAGCCTTCTCCTATTCCGCGAAATTTTTCTTCAATAAAGGGAATGAGCTCATAAGTAATGGCATCTCCATAAGGCCCCAGATTGGCAGAGTTTACTGCATAAGAATCATCATAATAGGGATTGGCGTGCTGAATTTCAATTGCTAATACGCGGGGAAAGTCAGGACCTGTCCATTCTTTGTAAAATTGAAAGGCATGTTCCTGTACAACCCGGTTATATCCTTCAATCTGGAACCGTTCACTGTACTCTGGTACAAGATCCTGATCTGGGGGTTCGGTACGAAATCCGTCAAAATCTCTGGGAAAATGTCCATGCATAATCGCCAGCGGGTAACGCGCCTCGGGGTGTTCGTCAAATCCTTCCGGCAGCAAAACATGCGCTCCCAGAAACATCGGTCTGCCCCAGAATTCACTCAGCATTTTGCTCTGAATTTTAACGTGTTTGATATAGCGGGTATCCTTCACGGGCTCGATAGGAGGAATTTCCTGGTCAACTGAAATAACAATCGGTTCACTATTGGAATGGTCAATCATTACCCTTTGAGCAGCGCTGTATAAATTCCCCGGAGCAAGATTCCAGTGCTGGCCTTCTCCCCGGTCCATGGGAAGTTTTACGGTATGTCCAGTGCTGAGATTGAAGGTTTCATATTTATGCAAAACTGCCTGAACATAATATTCTCCTGGTTCAATTTCTCGCAGGCTTTCCAGCGGATATCCGAAAACCTCGTCATCAATTACTACTTTTTCCCCGGGTTCCAGCCCATCTATATCTATCCCAAATATTTGCTGGGTTTCAGAACCATCATTTACCTGAAAACGAGGTTCTTCTTCATTATTATTGGAAATAATCAGCAACATTCTTCCGTCAAGTGGAGTGGAACTTTTTTCTGCCGGGAAGGAAATTTCAAATTTTACTTTTGAGCCGGATCGGCATCCATAGAAAAGAATGAAACAACAAAGTGCTAAAATAATCGCAAATAAACGACATTTCTTCATGAGCAATAGGCGTTAGTTAGGATTAAATTAAAAGAAAGAATCTGTTTTGGACAAACAATCTTGATTATATTTCCGGCTATGAAACGATTTTTCTTCAATCTGACACTGTGCGGTTTTCTGATTTTCCTTTCTTGTGAAAAACCCAAAACTGCTTTTGATTTGTTTGCTGAACAATATACAGAAGTAGATTTCCATCTGACTGGAGGGAAGATCATTGATGGAACCGGAGAGCCTGCGATGAAGGCAGATTTGCTTATCAAAGGAGATGAAATCGTCTTTATCGGCGAGGTAGATTCACAAAGAATAAAAATTGGAAAAACCATTTCAGCCAAAGGAATGGTCATTACACCAGGCTTTATTGATCCTCATTCGCATGGAGATCCTTTGAAAACACCTGAATTTACAAACTTCCTTACCATGGGAGTTACCAGCATTTCATTGGGACAGGATGGATTTAGCCCGGATTATATTGATTTAAATCCCTGGATAAAAGCGGTCGACAGTTTGAAAACAGGTCCCAATATTATTCCCTTTATTGGTCATGGAACATTGCGGGAATTGAGTGGGGTAGGGCTTAAGGCAAACCCTGATGAAAACGATATCCTGAAAATGGAAGAAATATTAAGGAATGGATTGGAAGCTGGCTGTTGGGGAATGACAACCGGGCTGGAATA
>JAGQVA010001112.1 GCA_020438265.1 Bacteroidota bacterium | reverse complement strand
TGTTGCCAGTGTTGCATAAAAATAACCGTCTTTATATGCCAGACCAAAGGCAAATTCATGGAAATTGGCGGATACGCGCCAGTCATTGCTTACGGTTCTGAATTCGTCAATCAAATCATCTCCGTTATGGTCAATGAGTTGGGTAAGTTCCTGCTTCTGAAGGACATAGATTTCGTCGTCAACGACTTTTAATCCCAACGGTTCGGCCAGACCCTGCGCGATGATTTTATAAGTAACCAGTTCCGGATTATTTTTCGCTACACTTTCCTGAATATTTTCCAGCATATAGATGGTACCTTTGGGATCCCAGGTACTGACGATCAGTCGTCCGTCAGAGAGAAAATCCATTCCCCCGACTTTGGGTTGAAAAGCTTCCGGACGAATGGTATTCAGCGTGAATGAAGGATGAACGCTGGCCAATGCTCTCCCATCTCCGGGAATGGCATCTACGAGTTCTCCCGCAGAAGCAACAAAAGCCTCTGATTGTTGAATATCAGTGGAATCAAAGGTAAAGGCTGTAGGAGGAATGACGGTAAAATCGTCTTCTCCATGAGCGATCCACTGAAGGGAAAGGGTTGCTCCACCACCGCTTTGGAAATAATCCAAGGTAAAAGGATGTTCTCCGGCGGAAAGAATTAACTCACTGTCTTTGGCATCAGGTCCATGAAGTCCTCCGTGATCTATAACCACCTGATCATCAATAGTCAAGATGGAACCATCGTCAGAGATAAGCCTGAATACATAATTATTTTCTTCCGGAATATTGATATAACCTTTGGCGTGGATGTAAAAATTATTGGTCAGTTGATCAGGAAATCCGCCCTCTGGCACATGAATCGCTGGAATGACGCCTGAAAATACAGGACTTATATTATCATTGATTTCCGGCATTTCATTCAGGTTTTCTGGAAACATATACACGCTGATCACCACTCCCTGACCAGGTTTTAAATCAGCCATGGAATATTGGGGTGCTTCTTCCTCTTCTGCTTCTTCCAGTGGAGGCTCTCCATCCAGAGTGAGAATATAGGATACCAGTTTTACAGCATCTTCTTTAGTCAAGTCAGGATGGGCAGTCATAGCAGCTTCTCCCCAGGTACCGGATGTACCGTTGATGATATTATTGGCTAACCGGTTGGCATTGGCCGCGTTGGTGGCGTATCTCTCTGCGATAGCGGTATAAGATGGGCCTACGGTTTTAAGGGTCTCATTATGACAGGTGCGACAGTCATTCTGCTCTAATAAAACCAGTCCCGGATGTTCTGCCTCTTCTTGTTCTGCCATCGCTTTTTGGGGTTGAATGGCTGGTTCGGGATAGAAGTAGGTGGTGAATTGGGTAGTTCCGTTATGATTAAGGGTTAATACACCATCCGCCTGAAGAATGTATACGCCTTTGATAGTCGTGGAAGAGCGGTTGCTAATTTCCAGATTTCCATTGGTTTGGATGTCATTTTCAGACCTGACAGAATTAATGCTGGTATGCATGAGAATTTCTGCTCCTTTGGGAATATCAGAAGTAACAAATGTCCTTTCCAGTCCCGGCATTCCATATTGGTTAAATACAAGCTCAGGTTTTTCTGTAATGGTTATCTGATTCCCATTTCCCCAATTCAATTCATAGCTGAGTACAACATGGTTTCCTTCAAATTTATGGCCAAGGTAATTTACTTCAGGGGTAATTTCCTCTCCATCAAATATGATTTTCCAGGGATGGGTATTGGTATTAAGAAGATAAGCCGGGCCATAAGAAGTAGGCTGTGGGCCATGTGCGGTATTATACACAGCTCCTTCAAATTTTACACCGCTACGCCAGACTTTATAAAGCCCGGTATGCTGGGCATCATAAGCAATCCAGAATGAATCGCTTAAAGCCACGGTTACCATCCGTGCTTTTTGATCCAGTACAGAACGGAAAACCCAGGGATCATGCCCTCTGTGGGTAGTAGAATGGGTATTTTGTTGACAACTATTGGAAAAGAAAACGAGAATGCTTAATCCGGTGATAAGGAGTAAAAGCAGCAGGGATTTTTTCATTGGTAGGGTAGTTTAGGTCAA
>JAGQVA010001111.1 GCA_020438265.1 Bacteroidota bacterium | reverse complement strand
TTGGATTCGCTTTTAGGAATGCTTTTCATCATAGATGGGATAGGCACCACTGTCTGACCATTTGATTTAGCATCATGTCCTGCTCCTAAAACCTTATTCTTAATTTCATGTACCTCATCAAATCCACGTTTTACCACGCGCATATTATCATCAACGACCCGCTGGCCTTTTCCACCGAATTTATGTTGCACCTGATCTTCGATCGCTTTAAGCAAGGTAACCTCGGTAAGGTTTGCTTTTTGCATAAGAGGCGAAGCTGCGAAGAATGCACCCTGGAAGGCGATTCCCTGCATTCTCAATTGTAATTCAGGATCAGTCGCTTCTTCACGGGCAATTTTGAATCCATCGATATAGAAAATATGGATATCGTTGTCAATAATCAGTTTTTGATATTGTTTTGGAATATCGGCCCATACTTCGTCAGGTTTGGATTTGTCACTTTGAATAATGAAACATCCTCCTTTTTTCAACCCGGCCAGGGCATTGGTATGCTTAAACACATTGGGGTCGGGAGAAAGAACCACATCAACGAAGAAATACTCGCAGTTGACGCGAATAGGTTCAGGAGCAGCAGCCAGATAGTAAGTCGTAGGTTGTCCTTTTTTCTCTGATCCATATTTTGGATTTGCCTTAATATCATATCCCAGCAAATCAAAGAGTGTCATGGCCAGGTTTTTCCCTGTTGTAATCGCTCCCCAGCCACCCACAGAGTGGAAACGCACGGTGATGGCGTCTTTAGGCATGAGGTTTGGGTTTTCGGAACCACGTACTGACAATTCTTTTACATGAGGATAAGCCTCCTGAACGGTCTCCTGATAAGCTCTTTGTTTGGGGGTAAAAGGTTTGTCGCGGATAAAGTCAATTGACAGATAAAATTGTTTTTTGTGTTTTCCATCAGGGAGCATATTTTCAATCGCTCCGATAATGCCTTCGGGTTGTAAGTCCCGGCTTCCCATACCAAAAGAACCAGAATACAGAGCTGGAAGGTCACCAGGTTTATAAGTTGCCAGTTCGGGATAAGGAAGATCCTTACGACCTGCTCCATTTTCAATACATTTGGCCAAAACTGCACGAATTTCCCGCATAATTGGAGAATCCACAGCAAGTGGTTGATCCAGTCTTTCAAGTACTGCGACGCCTTTTTTGCCTTTTAAAATATGCCCCAGCATATCAGCGGGGAAAGGTCGGAACATAACCAGATCAACAACTCCCACTTTGATCTTGCGGGTAGCGCGTAGATAGTCAACAACCGCTTCTGCACTTGGAATGACACTTCCCTGGCCGAGAATCAGGTAATCAGCATCCTCCACTTTGTAAGTCATTACCCGCTTATACTCGCGTCCGGTCAGTTCATAATATTCTTTAAAAGCCTGATCGGTTAATTCTTTGATATGGTCAAAAAAGAAAGGTCTTTGAGCAGCTACACTCTGCATGTATGAGTCCTGGTTCTGGACGATACCTGCCATCACAGGATTGTCTACGTCCCAAAGCTCAGGAATACGCCTCCTTGTTTCCCCGTAAATAATTCTCTGTGCCGGTGTAGGCGTTATGATAATATCGTCGGGGCGGCCCAGATATTCTTTAATCAATTCACGCTCAGGAATGAGTAATGACTCAATGAGGTGAGTAGTCAAAAATCCGTCCTGCGCCACAACGCCAGGGGTAAGCGCCAACTCGGCAATTCTATGCGCAATAATATTCAGGTCTGCTACGTGTTGCGCCTTTTTGGCAAACAACTGAAAAAATCCAGTATCGTCAATCGCATGATAATCGTCATGTCCTGCATGCACGTTCAGGGTAGATTTGGTCATGGCCCTTGAACCGATGTTCAGGACATAAGTAAGCCTTTTACCAACGGCTGCATAGAGAGATTCATGCATATAGGCAATCCCCTGCCCGGAAGAGAAGTTTGCTGCTCTCAGACCCGTCATCGACAGACCAGCAGTTACCGCCGCTGCCGCATGTTCTCCTTCTGGCTCAATAAATATCAGTGGTCTGTCGGAAATATTCAGATGGCCTTTGGCTGCTTCTTCAGCCCAATACTCGCCCATTTGTG
>JAGQVA010001110.1 GCA_020438265.1 Bacteroidota bacterium | reverse complement strand
GCAGGTAGTTTGGGAATCAGCCACTTCATAACCGGTTTGGTCATCATTTTCATAAATGGCGGAATGATAAATCCTTGAATAAAAGCGGGACAGCCTTCCAAAACCAGCTTGTGAACCTTTTCGGGGTTCTGAATCGCATATTTCAGGGTCCAGTATCCCCCAAAGGATGATCCAACGAGATTTACCTGTTTCAGCTTAAAATAATCCAGTACCTCATTGATGGTAGTTTGGATAATGTTGGTAAGGCGTTGATTGTCAAGATCTTTATAACTGATTGGTGCGCTTAATCCGGTTCCGGGACGGTCAAGCAATAAACATTGATATTGAGGTAAAAGAGCAGCCAGTTGCGTCCAGACTGTGCCACTGTTTGGCCCACCGGGGATAAATAGCAGAGGTTCTCCTTTACCAAAAGCCTGAACCCGTACATTCGTTTGGAACTGAGGAACGGGAATAATATGATCTGTTTTTTGAATGCCGTGAGCTTCCAGAAAGGCATTTTCATTGGCAATATAGCGGAGATTCTTTTTTGCGTTCATATTGTTTTTGAAGCAAAAATAGGGGAGAGCACCGCTGGTGTATTGTAAAAATGTTACCTCAGCTTTTTGAGCTCAAAATCTTTGGGCTTTTGCCGAAGAAACTCAGAAGGGGTAAAGCCTGTAAAACGCTTGAAATCTTTAATAAAATGGCTTTGGTCGTAGTATCCGGCTTCGTGGAGCACATAGCTCCAGTTTTCTGTATCGATTTGATGTAAGTGATCAAAGACCATATTCAGCCGATAAATGCTTTGGATTTGTTTGGGTGAAAGACCTGCCTTTTTCTTAAAAAGCTCAACAGTATGTTTATGAGAATATCCCATCAATTTGTCAAGGGAAATTTTATTCAGAGAGCGGTCAAACTGCAGAGCATTTTCCAGATTCAGCCATGCTTTACTGACATCAGGACATTTGATGATTTTTTTAATTGTCCAGTTTAATAATTCATGAATGATCTGGTTTTCATTTGTATGATCTCCCAGTTTCTCTCTCAGTTCTTTTAATTCTTTTCCCAGTACATCAGAAGCTTCAAAATTATCATCTGTAATTTCATGGGCAGGTATTTTTAAAAGATGGTGAAATCCGAAAAGGGAAAACCGTATTCCGGCAATAAAGAAAAACTCTCCCGGATAAATTTCCAGATAGGAAGTTCTGAGACCTGAAAGGATGGTTCCCGAGAATACAAATCTCTGATCGGAAAAGCTCAGTTTGCATTCATTACGGCTACCCAAATTGATAAATAACTCAATTTTATTGCCGGGGAATAATCTTTCCTCTGAAAATAAGGGAAACCCTTTGGCAACCATAAAATGATCAATAAAGATGGACAATGGGTACTCAGGCTTACAGATTGTGTAATCCATTCCATCTTTATGCATTTTCAGGAGATTTACTTCCGGAGCTTTCATGAAGATGAATTTAAGCTAATCTTCAGGATTTTCCTTTATTCAGTTTTCCCTTCAACTGCACAATCGAAAGCACATGTACAAACACCGCCGAAGGCATCAAAAATCCCGGAACCTCTACATAAGGAAACAACCCAAAATCAGTAGGGAAAGGCGCTGTATCCGGACCAAATACTTCCGGAAAGTAAATCGTCAACTGAAAAGTGGCAATAATCGAGGCAATCACCAACAGACCCAGATAGTTCCACCAGAGGGCAAATTTTTCGGGTAAAGCCTTGAATTGATAAATCAGCAGGCCAACTACCGGCGCAGTACATGCAAAAATCATATCAAAATTATATCCTTCAATCGTGACATTCGGGTGGAGGACACCCGCTGCTACGGAATATACAAAAAGTGTCTCGATCAAAATTCTAAAGGTCTGATAATAGATCAGCCAAGAGGAAGGAATATTCTGAATCCAGTCGTTGTTTCTATTCCTGTAAATAAAAATCCCAATAAAAATAAAGGCCGGTAAAATCATAAATAGAACAAAACGAGGCGGGAATGAGAAATCAGTGAGCATGCCTGTTTTGGCAATCAAAAACATATAAATCTGCCAGCCAAGTAATCCGCCAATAAGAAAT
>JAGQVA010001109.1 GCA_020438265.1 Bacteroidota bacterium | reverse complement strand
TAAATATGGTTATGTAAAGGGATTTGCGATTGCAGGTAAAAACAAAAAATTTGTCTGGGCACAAGCCTGGCTCGAAGGGGATGAAATCATCATTAACGCGAAAAAAATCAAAGCTCCGGTAGCTGTGCGATATAATTGGGGGAATTCACCTGATGGAAATTTATATAATCGAGAGGAATTACCTGCTGTGCCTTTCAGAACGGATGATTGGTAGGGAAGTCAGCTCTTCACCTTACGGATTCTTTTATTAAATTGACCACATAAAACAAAACATAACAATGAAACTACTGCGTTTTGGCAATCCTGGAGAGGAAAAACCAGGGATCTTACTCAACGGAAAAAGAAAAGATCTATCTCATCATTTTACAGATTGGAACCGAAGTTTTTTCCAGAATGATGGATTGAAAAAACTGGAAACCCTCCTGAAAAGTGGGACAACATTACCTGATATTTCAGATAATGCGCGATTGGGTTCCTGCATTGCCCGTCCGGGTAAGGTGATTTGTATAGGGCTAAATTATTCCGATCACGCCAAAGAAAGTGGAATGGCTATTCCTCAGGAACCAATTGTTTTTCAAAAGGGTTCCAATACCGTAGTAGGGCCTTATGATCATATTTTGATTCCGCGAGGAAGTGAAAAAACCGATTGGGAAGTAGAATTGGGGATTGTGATCGGAAAAGACGCCCGATATCTTTCTTCTATCGAAGAGGCTGAAGATTATATTGCTGGTTATTGTATCTCTAATGATGTTTCTGAAAGAGCCTTTCAATTGGAAAAAGGTGGTCAGTGGACCAAGGGAAAATCCTGTGATCATTTTAATCCCTTAGGCCCATGGCTGGTTACAAAAGACGAAATCGAGGATGTGCATAATCTGCCGATGACGCTTTCTGTTAATGGGCAGCAAATGCAAAATGGTTCTTCCAGAACCATGATATTTAATTGTTTCCATGTAGTGCATTACCTTTCTCAGTTTATGACGCTGGAAGCCGGAGATTTGATTTCAACGGGTACGCCTCCTGGAGTGGGTATGGGAATGAAACCACCGCAATATTTAAAAGAAGGAGATGTGGTAGAATTGAGCATTGAAGGATTGGGAAGCCAGCGGCAGGTTTGTGTGAATGCTTAGGAACACAACGCGAAAATCAGACATACAGGCAGTTCAAAAACAGACGATTCAAAGTCATTCGTCGACAAACATTCGCTACTCATCGAGGGTTAGTTTATCGATTGGAAAGAAAAACGTACTTTGCTGACCAATTACGTACTTTGGCTAACTTTAAACCAATTAACTGAACTCGTTCTACTATGACTGCTCGATTATTCAAATCCTCTAAAACGTATATTCTTTTACTTGTTTTTCTGCTTACGGCAGGATTATATATTTCCTGTCGTCAACAAAAGACAGTTTCTTCCAACACTCCTCCGGAAGAAAACAGGTTTACAACTACCGTTCTTTCCCAGCCGGGAGAACTGGATGAACCGATGGCTTTCACCTTTCTGGACAATTCAGAAATGTTGATCGTAGAGAGAAAAGGTGGTGTAAAAGCCTTTAATGTCGAATCTCGTGCAATGAGAAAAGTGGGGCATATTGGAGTGAATACCAAATATACCAACAAACAAGGTGAATCCCGGGAAGCAGAAGAAGGTTTGATGGGAGTGGTTGCTCACCCCCAATACAAAGAAAATAACTGGGTGTATATGCTGTATGCTGATCCAGATGAGCCCAAGCACGTATTGGCTCGCTGGAAATATGTGAACGACTCTTTGTATGAAGAAAGTAAAAAGGTCGTTCTGGAATATCACGCCCAGCGTGAAGTATGTTGCCATACTGGTGGAGGAATGGTTTTTGATAAAGACGGTAATTTATTTATTACGACTGGAAACAATACTGCCAATCCTCCTTCAGGTACTTCTAACCTTGATGAAAGACCAGGTTTTGAAACTGCTGATGACCAGCGTACGGCAGGTAATACCAATGACTTACGCGGAAAGATTTTACGTATTCATCCTGAAGATGATGGGACTTACACAATTCCGGAGGGAAATCTATTCCCCAAAGGAAC
>JAGQVA010000109.1:282-10594 GCA_020438265.1 Bacteroidota bacterium | reverse complement strand
AGGCTTTGATCAAGTCTTGACCGTGAGATCTTCAGCTCCGTAGGAGCTTAATGTGGGTAGAAAAAGGGGATTTTCCGATCTTATCCCCGAATTTTGCGCCGTTACGGCGCAAAATTCGGGGAGGGAGAAAAAATCTCCGCATTTCTACCCACGTTAGACCCTTAACAGGGTCTTTAATGCGCCTTCCATCCTTTGGCTTTGCTTAATCAAAAAGGGTAAAAGTATCAGACTGGTTTTCACCACCACAATACCCTTACCCTTTCTATTAATGATTTCTAGTTAGCAGAGTTACCAACCAAATTCGAGTTTCTATCCAGTTCAGTCTGAGGAATAGGAATAAAATCCTTTCCTGTGGAGTAAGTATTAAACTCAAAATCGTGAGATTTCAGTTCATCCAGCTTCGTAGTGTTTTCCAGATATCCCCATCTCTTGATATCATACCAGCGTTTTCCTTCAATTGCCAGTTCCATGATTCTCTCATGTTCAAGCTGATCCATGAATTGCTCTCTGGAGTAACCCGCAAACTCGGCTTCTCTGTCTGGAAGATTCGCTCTGTCTCTCACTTGCTGTACATAAGAGGCAGCCTGAGCAATACTTCCTGTATTTGCCAGACATTCTGCATACATCAACAGTACATCTGCATATCTGATAATATGGTAGTTGAATCCTGAGGAGAAAGCATCACTACCATTAACGGCATTGGTGTATTTCTTAATAAAGTAATCAGTATCTGCAAAACCTCTGTCAGCCCAGGGCACACCATAAGCAGTGGTGTAACCATCATTGGGTTCATAAGAAAGAATGGCAGCATGATATCTGGGATCAAAATGATCATCAATGGTTTTTTCCTCTCTCATTTCATTATACAGGAATGAGGTAGGGTAAAAATCAAAGAAATCACCCACAGAATAGGTTGGAGTCAGAGCCAAAAATTGTCTCCAGTTTACATTGGGATCACCTCCCCAGTTAAATTCAGATGCAGTACTGGTTGTAAAGTCTGCCCAGAAAATTCTGCCTGGGTTAGAAGCTTCAATTGAAGGATCTTGTGTAAACAGATCAAAATAATTGGCTGCCAGGGAATATTCATTAGAGTTAATTACCGCCTGGAAAAGAGGCAAGGCATTGTCATAATCTCCTTCGTACAGATATACTGTACCCAGAAGTGATTGTGCAGCTCCTTTTGTCGCTCTTCCTGCCTGGCCTTTGTCTGGTCCATCTACATTATTATAATTCACTGGAAGCATATTAATAGCCATTTCCAGATCTGCTTTTACCTGATCATATACCTGCTCCTGAGTTACACCTGCATTACTCGGATAAAATTCATCCTGATTTTGAGGAGTTTGTAGAATCAATGGTACATTATCCAATACATTGGTAAGGTTGAAGTAAGCAAGTGCTCTCAGAAAGTAAGCCTGACCAAGTAATCTGCCACGCAAAGTCTCATCAACATCCTCGATTCCAGGTACGTTTTCCAATACCTGATTGGCACGGGAAACCATAATATAATGTCCTGCCCAGAAGATTTCCAGGGCTCCGTCAGTTGCCGGAACTGTAAATGCACTAAATCCAGTCATAAATGTCCATGGACTACGGCTGGAAAGTTCGTCTCCGCGACCATCATTATAGATAGGCGTAATCCGTTGATACATCCCATCGATGATCAGTGCATTGTAAATGGCATCTACAGCAGCAACGGCCTGGTCCTGATTTGCATAATATTGCTCAGAAGACAACCGGTTGGGGTCAACAATGTCCAACCTGTCAGTACATGAGTTAAGCAAAAACAGGAAAAATAAAAGTGAATATATTTTTAATTGAGTAGCTTTCATTTGTCTAAAATTTAAGATTTAAACCAATCATAGAAGTCCTTGGTCTTGGGAATGTACCAAAATCAAATCCGGGATTCAGGATTCCAGCCTGGAAGTCGGGGTTATATCCCTTGTAAGATGAGAAAACATGTACGTTCTGAACAGTAACATAAATTCTCGCGCTCTGCATTTTCAGACTCTGAAGGAAAGATCCTCCGAAATTATATCCGAGAGAAACCGTACTCAGTCTGAAATAATCGCCTTTTTGCAACCAACCTGGACGGTCTGAATCTCTCTGGTTGTTATTCGGGTCATTCCAAACTACTCTTGGAACATCAGTGTTTGTATTACTTGGTGTCCATCTCTGGAGAATATCTTCATGCCAGTTGGTAAAACCTTAGGTTGGCATTAATCCGCGATAGAGATTGCTGTTAATCAGGTTTCCTCCGCTACCCTGTCCAAAGATTGTCAGGTCAAAACCTTTGTAAGCTGCAACGATATTCAATCCATAATAATAAGTAGGCATTCCCTGTCCGAGGTACTGACGGTCTGCTTCATCTACAATTCCATCATTGGTCAAATCTGCAAATTTGATATCACCAGGAGCAGTATTATCATTCTGGAATGGAGCGTTTTCAATATCTCCCTGACTCTGGAAAATACCATCATACACCCATCCATAATGCTCTCCTACAGATCTTCCTACTTCCGTTCTGGCACCAGTACCAGAGATGAAATCCAGTGTACCAATATCAAGTACCTCATTTTTCAAAGTGTAGAAGTTAGGAGCAATATCCAGGGAAAGATCTCCGATAGTTGGTCTCCAGGTAGCTGATAATTCGATTCCTGAGTTTTGAATAGAACCCGCATTTGTAGTCAGACCAGATAAAGATCCGTTTGACAATGGAATTGGCAGATCAATCAATACATTCTCTGAGGTATTTGAATAGTATTCTGCGGTGAATTCCAGTTTACCACTCCAAAGCGCTAAGTCTACCCCAACACTCCTTGTGATTCTTGTTTCCCAGGTAATAGATGGGTCAACCAAAATCGTCGTTGCCGCACCAAATACTCTACCAGAAGAGAACTGGTAAGGAATCGCACGGTTGATTGTACTCTGATATCTGTAGTTACCAATTTCCTGGTTACCCAATTGCCCGTATCCACCTCTCAGTTTCAATTCTGTAATAGCTTCGGGCAAATTGATGTCGTTATGAATTTTCCATGCCAATCCAACAGAAGGGAAGAAAGCGAAACGATCTTCTTCTCTGAATTTGGATGAACCATCATTTCTCACATTAAATGTCAATAAATAACGATCATCATAAGAATAGTTGATTCGGCCCAGATATGACAACAGAGTTGCGTACTGCTGATTATCTGTTACACTAAAAGTTGAAGCATTGGAGAGACTTAATACATAAGGCTTCTCCAAACCTGAACCAACTGCTGTAATTTGTCTGTAATTAAACTCCTGGAAACTCTGTCCGACGAGAAGGGTCAGGTCATGTTTTCCAAATGTTTTCGCATAGGTTAACGTATTTTCAATCAGGAATGAATTCGATGATCTGTCGCCAGCCTGTAATTCTGCAATTGGTCTGGGAAAGAAATATCCGAGATCATATTGAGGAGCAAATAATTGGTCAGAAATATCAGTATTATCGTACTGGAGGTTTATCTTAAAAGTCAAACCATCAATAATATCAATTTCACCATAAGCATTAGCCAGGACTCTGTTTACCTGTGTAGAATTACGAACCAGGGTATTAAAGCCAGGTACGTTTAAGGTAATAGACTGGTGAATAACCGCATCAGCGCCACCAAAACCACCTTCACGATTTGGATCATAAACAGGGATTGAAGGAGCAGCCTGAAGCAGGTCATTGACAAGGGTAGGCCTTCCACCCGGGAGAAACAACGTAAATACGCCATTATAAAATAACGGATTCTCATCTGAGCGCATGAGATAAACATTCTCTCCGAATCTTACTCTTCCCAAATCTGTTTTTGTATTTACACGCAAAGAATATCTTGAATAATCAGGACCTGATCCGACCAGCGTACCTTTGTTATTCAGATAATCCATTGATACATAATAGCTGGTTTTGGCAGTTCCACCACTCACGGCTACATTATAATTCTGGATAGAACCATCCTTATAACCGGCATCCTGCCAATCTGTATCAATATTATTGATATAATCAGGAGATGTAGGATCATTTCCTGGTACAGGTAGCTGACCAGCATTCGCCAATAATTCGCTATTTATGGTCTGGTAACCTACACGATCCAGAACAGGGAGTCTTTGAGGCACAGTCTGAAGTCCTCCATAGGTTGAAAAACTTACGCTGAATTTTTCATTCAGTCTTCCTGATTTGGTAGTGATAATTACTACCCCATTGGCAGCACGGTTTCCATAAATGGCCCCGGAAGTAGCATCCTCAAGCACCTGGATAGACTCGATATCATTGGGGTTAATATCCCGGATACCACCAGCAAGCGGAAAACCATCTACTACATATAATGGCTCAGCACTGGCTCCCAGACCAAAAGTACTGATTCCCCTTACTCTTACAGTAGGAGCAGCACCAGGCTGACCATCAGAAGTAATTGAAACCCCAGCTACCCGGCCTTGCATCATCTGGGTAACGTCATTGGATGCCTGTTTTTTCATTTCGTCGGCATCAACAACGCTGACTGCACCAGTCAGGTCGCTTTTCTTTACAGAACCATATCCCACAACGACAACTTCGTCCAGCGTAGTAATGTCCTGCTGTAATGTTACATTGATGGTAGTTTGGGCTCCAACCAGAACTTCTTGTCTGGCATAACCAAAATAAGAGAAAACGAGCACATCTGTGGAACTGGCAACAATAGAATATGTTCCATTGTCATTGGTAGATGTCCCTGTTTGTCCATCTTTAATAACCACACTCACACCAATGAGTGTTTCGCCATCTGAAGATGAAACGGTACCGGTAACGATTTTACTTTCTTGCGCTGATGTTGAGAGGATCAACATCCAAAAGAATGCGGCTAAAGTACCTCCATTTTTTAGATACTTAAACAGCTTCTTTCCATTGAAGATTGGAATTTTTTTGTTCATAGAGTATGAGTTAGTAGCCTTTAAGTGTACTTTACACACTTACAAATGTAAATGATGGATTGATGAAAAACAAGGAAATTTTTGCTTTTTTTGTGTAGGTTATACACTTATCTTCTTCATGATAATGGCATAAATAAATGGGTGAATCATTTTGGGGGAAAGGGTTTTGGGCACCTTAATTAACCCATTCTCTTTCCCCTGCTTCAGCAAATGAAGCATCACATTCAATGTGTGCGTGCGCTACGCTATTCATACAAAAGAGAAACATGGGATTGCCTGCGGGTGGGTAAGACCTATCATAATGGAGGATCTATGGTACCCATTTGAAAATTAGTCAAATCTTGAGTAATTTGATGATAATGGGCTGGTTCCAATTCTATTAATCCTCAAAAATGATGACAAAAGGTCTCCATGATCAGGTACTATGGAATGATATCCGTCAGGGTAGTGAACAGGCTTTTTCAGAGTTGTATTTCCGATATGATGATATTCTCTTAAGTTATGGATATACACTCATAAAAGATCGTGAATTGATTAAGGACTCCATCCAGGAATTATTTTTGGATATATGGAAACGAAGGAATACAAGTCTGGTTCCAGAAAAGGTGAATCGTTATCTTCTAAAAGCATTTCGACGATTACTACTGAGGAGAATCAATCAGGACAAAAAAAAATTGAAGGAAAAAGAAACTACCGGGGATATAACTGAAAACCCGGAAGAGGATCATCTGATAGCCCAGGAATCAGAAAACCATCAGCACAAGTACCTCTCTCAAATGATAAGTACTCTTCCAAATCGACAGCGGGAAATCATTTACCTGAAATACTACCAGGGATTTACTTATGAGGAAATTGCCCTTATTATGGGCATCCAACATGAGGCAGCATGGAACCTGCTCTCACGAGCGATTGGGAAACTTCGGGAGCAAGCAATTGATGTGAAACACATTTTGTGTCTGTTTCTCTCCTTTTTATGGTTTTTTTTCTAATTTTTTTCAAATCCGATGATTAGGAATTACTTCTGACCTGCACTTATTATATAAACAAGTGTTGTGAGCTATTGGTAGCTAAAAAGAAATTCCTGATATGATTCCCGAAAAATACAAAGATTATCTTGCCCCGGATTTTGCCAGTGATGAGGACTTTATTCGATGGGTTCTTAACAACCAACCCGTGGATAAAACCTTCTGGGATAAGTTAATCAGCGAGAAACCCGAAAAAAAGAAAGAAATAGATCAGGCCCGGAAACTTATCACCCGATCCAGGGATATTCTCTCCACTCCCCAATTCAGCCAGGAAGAAAAAGAACAGATGCATCAGAAACTGGCAGATGCAATTCATAACACTAAATCAATAAAAGGATATATAGGAAGAGCTCCTGTCTGGGTTCGCTGGGCAGCTGTCATTTTCATCCTGGCAGCCGGGGGTATAACCTTTTTATTCATTCAGGAAAGTCAGCCTTCCTTTAAATATGAAACAGAATTTGGGCAAATTCATACCCTTACACTACCCGATAGTTCTCTCGTCAGATTAAATGCAAATTCCTGTCTGACAATTGGTTCGGATTGGAATGGCCAGCAAGACAGGCATGTATGGCTGGAAGGCGAAGGGTATTTTGAAGTAAAAAAGCTTCCTCTTACCAGGGCTCGTTTTTTTGTACATACCAATGATCTTGTTATACAGGTTCTTGGTACCCGTTTTAATGTGAATAGCCGCAATTCCCAGACAAGTGTGGTGCTGGATGAAGGACAAATCAAACTCGCGTTTAAGGGCAGAGATGAAGAAGTTATTATGGAAGATCCAGGCGACAAAATAGATTATGAGAGTACAACCCACCGTGTTACTCAACTTAAAGTTAATTCCAAAATTCACAATTCCTGGAAAGAAGGTATCCAACTGTTTGAAAAAATATCTCTAATTAAAATCATTGAAAAAATGGAAGAAATCTATGGAGTCAGGATTCAGGTAAAAAATACCTCTTTACTTGAGCGAAACCTGACTATGGGTATTCCGGTCGAAGACCTCAACATAGCACTAGCTACGATTGAGAGTGTTCTTGGACTTCGGATTGTTCAGTTAAATGAACACGAATTTATGATTGAATAAAAAAGACCATGGGCAAAAGTGCCATTTTGCCCTGGTCCAAATGACAACTTGTATCATTTTCTTAAACATTACAAAACTATGGGATTAAAACTACTCGTCAAAATCTGGGTTTTGTGCATAAGCGCATTCTCAGTACTGGGCATCTCGGCTATTCGAGCTGAAATTCCCCCGGATCATCCAACCATCACAAAAGAACGTTACCTGGTTGACATCCTGGAAGAACTTAGCGAATCGTATCAGGTGATTTTTTCTTTCGATGCTGATTTGTTAGAAGATATGACCGTTGATTTTGAAGTCAAATCAGAAGAAAAACTCGAACAAGCTATCAATCGTTTGTTGCTCAATACGGGTTTGCGTTACAAGTTCCTGGGAAGTAAGTATTATGTGATCTATAAAGCAGATCCTCAAAGAATTAAAAGCCTCAAAAAGCTGGAGCGAAAGTTTCATCAGATTCAGCAAATAGAAGAAAGGGGAGGGATTGAAATACAACAGGCTTTTAATAGTAGTTCCAAACGATTTAACACCATCAATAACTCTATTCAATCTTTGAATCTGAGGGAGAAAACGATTACCGGTACTGTCAGCGACCAGGAGGGTAATCCTCTTGCAGGAGCAACTATCCGGGCAAAAGTATCCACTGTAGGAGTATTGTCCGACAATCAGGGGAAGTTTCGGATTACCATTCCCGATGATGAAGCTACCCTTATCATTTCCTATATTGGGTTTGTTACGCAGGAGGTCTCGGTTACGGATCGCACCAGCATTGATGTAACCTTGGTATCCACTAGTGCGGAGGTAGAGGAAGTCGTCATTACAGCGTTGGGTATTCAAAAAGAATCCAAAAAGCTGGGATATTCAGCCACAAGCATAGATGCAGAAGAAATCAATGTCAACCGGACACCTAACTTTATGAATGCCCTTCAGGGCAAAGTCGCCGGAGTGAATGTTTCAGGCCTTGGTACAGGACCTGGAGGCACATCAAAGGTTCGTATTCGTGGACAGTCCTCTATCTCAGGTCAAAACAATCCATTGATTGTTGTAAATGGTGTACCCATTGACAACACCAATTTTGGCACCAATCCTGGTAACGCTGGGGCTGACGGTGCTTTAGGTACCAGCGGAGGAGGTGTTACTTCCGATGGAGGAGATGGTTTATCAAGTATTAACCCTGACGATATTGAGAACATTACTGTTCTGAAAGGAGCAGCAGCAGCAGCTTTATACGGCTCTCGTGCCAAAGATGGGGTAATTATGATTACAACCAAAACGAGAGGTAAAGGAAAAGGTATTGGTGTATCTTATAACATTAACTATACCAATGAAACCCCACTGGACTTTACCGATTATCAATACGAATATGGCCAGGGAGAAAATGGAGTTCGTCCTACCTCAGCAAACCCCACATCAGGCCAGTGGTCTTTTGGAGAAAAGTTTCAGCCTGGCATGACTCAGGTCTTGTTTGACGGAGTTACTGTGCCTTACGAACCAGTCTATGATCGGGTAAGAAAATTCTTCAGAAACGGACATAACCTGACCAACACCCTCTCCCTTTCTTCAAATAGCGAAAAAGGAGGGTTTAACCTCTCTGTATCTCAACTCAACAGCCTTGGAATTGTACCGAATAATGAATATACCCGTCGCAATATAAATATGGGATTTGGTTATGATTTATCCGAAAAGCTAAGCTTTACGGGTAGTTTCAACTATTCCAATGAATACAATCAAAACCCACCCAACGTTGCCGAGCAGGATAATACCATACCCGTAGCAATATATAATATGGCTAACTCCATGCCGCTGGACCTGTTGGAAGAAAAGAAATTTGATGCCAATGGAAACGAGTTCGTGTATTCGCGTTTCCGCAACCGTACCAACCCCTACTGGACATTATCTGAGCAGTTTAATAATATTCGCAGAGACAGGATCTTTGGAAATATAGCTGTTAAATATAATATTCTTCCCTGGTTGTTTGTACAAGGCCGTATCGGACAGGATTACTGGTCACGCGACCAGGATTTTAATGGATTGCCTACAGGAAAGGCCTCATTGGGGCCCGCACCGGCAGGTTTTGTGAATGGTACTTACCAGCAGGAAGCTCGCCGTTTCAGAGAAATTAATATGGATATCCTGCTTTCTGCTACCAAACAATTTGGCGATTTTGGAATCGACCTTACTGCGGGAGGCAATATGATGCAACGTCGTGCAGATCTGAACCGGGTTCAGGTCACTGATTTTGTTGTCAGAGGATTATATACAGTTCAAAACGCAAGGGTAAAAAATCCTACCTATGGTCTGAGCGAACGAGCCGTGAACTCTCTGTATGGTTCAGCAGAATTTTCCTATAAAGGTACTCTCTACCTCAATGGAACCCTGAGAAATGACTGGTTTTCAACCTTGTCTCCAGAAAACAGAAGTATCCTTTATCCTTCTATTTCAGCCAGTTATGTCTTTTCAGAATCATTTAAAAACTCAGCCAAATGGTTGACATTTGGAAAACTACGTGCAGCTTATGCTGAGGTAGGTAGTGATACAGATGTTGCGCCCTATTCTGATGTATTGTTTTACAGCATTAATGCCAACCTGTTTGCCAATCCCAATGGAAGTTTACAACCTGTAGGTGGATCAGTAGGCAATACCCTTCCCAACCCCAATTTGAGGCCCATGCGTACAGCAGAAACAGAGGTGGGATTGGATGTAAGGATGTTTGAAAACCGATTGGGAATAGATTTGGCCGTTTATCAAAAAATTACTTCTGACCAGATCGTATCTGCTCAGATTTCAGATGCTTCCGGATTTGTACAGACACTTATCAACAGCGGACAGAGCCGTAATCGTGGAGTAGAATTCCTCGTAAATATCGTACCAGTTAAATCCAGCACCTTCCAGTGGGATATTATTTTTAACGCTTCCTATAATAAAACCAAAGTTCTAAGCTTACTTACCGAAGAACCAGGAGAACGGATTCTGGTAGGAAGTCATGTATTTAATGGATTTTTATATCAGGTTGTCGGAGAAGAAATGGGGCAACTCGCAGGCTTTGGTTATCGTCGGGATGAGCAGGGGCGGCAGGTGTTTGGAGATAATGGAGTTCCTTTGCGAACAGAAGACATTGTTCTGTTTGGTAGTGCTCTGCCCAAATGGATGGGAGGTATCACCAATGCTTTTACCTTCAAAGGGATTCAGTTATCAGCCCTTATCGACTTTAAACTTGGCAACACAATGATGTCAGGAACTAATTTTAATGCTACTCGTCATGGCTTGCATAAAATGACTCTGGACGGAAGGGACG
>JAGQVA010000109.1:0-272 GCA_020438265.1 Bacteroidota bacterium | reverse complement strand
AATATCAATGGAGAACCTAACACAGTAGCGGCAGAATCTCAAAGATACTGGGAAGTCGTTCGTTCACAGCAATTGGTTGAACCCATTGTATATGATGGTGGTTATTGGAAACTTCGTCAAATTACTGCTGGTTATGACTTCACCAAACACTTGCCAAGCGATTTCTTTGTTAAATCTCTGGCACTAAATTTTGTGGCCAATAATGTGTTAATGCTAAAGAAATGGGTTCCAAACATCGATCCTGAAACGTTTGGTTACAGCTCAGATAATCT
>JAGQVA010001108.1 GCA_020438265.1 Bacteroidota bacterium | reverse complement strand
CTCATCAGTTTTTTTTTTTTTTTTAATCTTTCACCCCCAGGTTTAAGGTACTTGATGCACCTACTACTCTTTGGTATCACCCACATGCCGAAGACCGTACTTATACTCAGGTGCAAATGGGGCTTGCGGGGATTATTATCGTCAGAGAAAATGGTGATCCGGTTGAAGCTGTGGCTCCCAGTACCTATGGCTGGGACGATATTCCGCTGATTATTCAGGATATATATTTTGATTCGGCGACAGCCTCAATTGATACGGGCAAGGTTGGGCAGGCTACCGGAAATAATGCCACCCCCCGACAGCTACTTGTCAATGGTACGATCCAACCCTTTTTGGATGTTCCTCCACAACCCGTCAGGTTTAGAATCCTTGATGGTTCCACAAGAATGTCCTATATGCTTGGTTTTGTAACAGATACCACTAACCCCCAGGTAAGCCGAATTCCTTATTACCTCTTTTCCAGCGATGGAGGATATTTGCCTGATAGTGTGAGAAAAATTACTTCCCTGGAGGCCAGTCCTGGGGTTCGGAATGGCGTGATTGTCGATTTTTCCAATTATGCTAATTCAGAAATTTATCTGATGAATTTTTCAGATGAGCTTCGTCAGGGGGTTATCGGATCTGACTCAACCGGGAATCATGGTTCCAATCCCATTAAGAATAAGATCCTTCAGATACGAGTGGGAGCCAGTCAGCTACCTCCAATAGGCGCCATTCCCTCTTCTCTTCCAGGTATTCCTGTAGCGGATACCCTTTCTCCAGACACGACACGAACCGTGAGGTTGACAAAAAGCCCAAGTGGAGGCACTACAACTGCTGTTTTTGGCATTGACGATAATCAGTATGATTATAATAAAATCAATACAGTAGTCAAGCTAAATACCATTGAAGACTGGACGATCAGAAACGAAACCAATGCGGCGCATCCTTTTCACATTCACCTGATTCAGTTTTATGTGATGAAAGTTGAAAAACTGGATGGTACGCCTTTGCCATTTCCTGATAAATACCTGGGACCGAAAGACAATATCCTGGTTCATCCGGGAGAACAGGTAACCTTCAGAGCCAGGTTTAACTCTTATGGCCGTCCCAAGCCTTTTGATACACCTGGTCAGATCGATAGTGCCGCTTATATGTACCATTGCCATATTCTGACACACGAAGATGGCTATTATCATCCGTCAGATAAAACCCTGGGCCAATTTGGTATGATGCAGCAGTTTGCCGTTTGGGATGGGACGTATACCGCTACTGCTTTGGATGAGCCTATGGCTGATGAGATGGTACTTTTCCCTAACCCTGCGGGTGATTTGCTTTATTTGAATGCTGAGGCTTCCAGGGTTAGCACGGTTCGGATCAGCGATATTCAGGGAAGAATATTGAAGGAACAATTATTACCTCCTTTTGCCGGAACGACTTCCATAGATGTTTCTGAATTGGGGAAAGGGATGATTTTGGTTGAATGGATCTCGAATGGGAATCGTCAGGTGAAGAAAATTCTTTTGGAGTAAAATGGTATAATCTCTTTTTCAGACCTTCCAGGTTTCTAAAAACCTGGAAGGTCTTTTTTTAAAAACGGTTACTCAATAACCGGTAAAATCGGTTCCAGCAATTCCCCCTTTTTTATTTTAACGGCAATTCCCCCGGATACACTATCAAATATGGTTGGATCATAACCTTTTGCATAGAGATAATAAGATCCTTTTTCCAGATCCCTGAAAATAAAAATGGCATCACCGATACTGGAGCCCGTTTGATCATCATAGTCAGAGGGATGGGTCCCCGGTAGCTCCGTTGCACCATATTTGATATAAACAGTAGCGCCCTGAATAGGCTGGCCATGATGCCAAACCTTTCCGGCAATAATTGCTTCTCCTCCAAATCCTTCCTCTACGCAGCCATATAGCATAACAGATATACCTGCTAACATGATGATTTTTATTCCTTGACGCATATAGATATTTTTAAATGGAAGAAAAAACTACTCCTGGTTTTCATCTTTACCAGCCCATCGACCAGCCCGTAAAATAATCCGCTGTACATCTATATTTTGAAGAGACTCCACCGAATG
>JAGQVA010001107.1 GCA_020438265.1 Bacteroidota bacterium | reverse complement strand
AACGTTTTTTCTACCAATATCAAATCCCTAACGGGATTAAGCCTTACGGCTATCAATTTAGCACTAAACAAATACTCTGTAATTAAATAGTACATAGAAACTCAGCCTATTTGAAAAGCGTTTATTTTCCAAATCTACCAAAGACATCAGATGATTCATTTATTTTTCAAATATTCCATAGGTTTCATTTTCCTGTCAACTACATTCCTGATTTCGGCTTGCCAGGATAGCCAACATTCAACAGCCGGCAGTGAAGAAAAAACCGAACTCGAAGTATTGCCTGCTGTTCCTGCCCCTCCATTCGCATACAATCTGAATCAACCCGATAAAAAAACCAAATTGCCTTCATCTTTGAAAGAAGTCTCAGGGCTAAGTTATATCGAAGGAGGACAAATTGCCATGGTTCAGGATGAAGTAGCGAGCATTTTTATCTTTGATATTGACCTGGATTCTGTGGTTACCAGTCATCGGTTTGGCTTTCAGGGGGACTTCGAAGGAATTGAAATTCAGGGAAATAAGGCTTACGTTATTCGCAGTGACGGGATGTTATATGAAGTAAATAATTACACCGAAGAAGAACCCGCCACAGAGAAATATCAGACTCCTTTATCCCCGGCAACTAATCCTGAGGGCTTGGGTTATCTTGCAAAGGAAGGGGTATTTATCATCGCAGGAAAAGAGGAATACCTGGACATGAAAAAGGACGAAAAAATAGATCATCTCCGCGCCTTTTATAGCTACGATCCTCAAACTCATCAACTAGAAACAACTCCCCTTTTTACTGTTGATCTGAATGATATCAAACCATTTATCTCTCAATACGCCCGAACTGAAAACGAGAAAGAATGGGTCAGTGAGTTTGACCCGGAGAAGGCAGCCAGTTTTAAACCTTCAGGAATTGCCCAACATCCTCTGACGGGAGAAATTTTTATAACTGCATCAGCGGGGAAATTATTGGTTGTGCTGGATTCTACATTTCAATTTTCGCAGGCGCATTATCTTGATCGGGATATTTTCAAGCAGCCTGAAGGCATTTGTTTTAGCCCTTCGGGGGATCTTTATATTTCCAATGAAGGACGAAATGGGAAGGGGAATATATTATGGTTTGTGTATCGTCCTTGATGGACGTGGTAATTGATGGGACGTCGTAGAGCCGTGATTAATCGCGGCTCTACAGGAAACCCGCAAAATCATGTTGATTTAGAAATACCTTTCAACGACTTACCTCAGGTAATGAATTCTTAACCAATTCTAAATCAACCTTATCATGATTAACCGTCTGGGAACTTTCGCCACAGGAAAAAACGTCCTTATCTTTCTCGCTCTTGACCTCATCCTGATGATGGGTGTAATGCCATTTTTAGGATCAAAAATGGAAGCGGTCTCTACCATAAGTGGAAAACCCATTGACCTCGAAATCCCCACATATTCTACAGAACGTGCCCATTCCATGATCGAAGGATATGGAGAAGCCGGAAGAGAAATCTATCAAACCATCGAATTAACTGCCGATATTGTCTATCCGATTGTTTATTCCCTGGCTTTTGCTCTGCTGATTCTTTTCCTTTTGAAAAAAATGGAGCTTGGTAATCATTGGCTTAGATGGCTGGCTCTGATTCCTTTAGTAGCTGCTTTTGCGGATTTGGGGGAAAATATTTCGATTGTTACGATGTTGAATCAGTTTCCCGTTCAGTCGGATGTGGTTGCACAGATTGCAGGGAGCTTTTCTTTGGTGAAATGGTGCTGTTTCTTTTTGAGTCTGGGGAGCATTTTGTTGGGACTTGCTGGTTGGGCTTTATCTGGTCTCAAGAGAAAGAGCAATCCCAAAATTGCTCTAAAATAAAAAATGGCAACACACTGAGAGCCAGCGAGTCGCCATTTACTACTACTACTAATGTTACCCTAATTTTTGTCTGCTTTCAGGGACAAAGTGATTACTCAGCTTTGTCGTCTTATTCTTTGTCAGTTGTTTTTTTCGCTTTGGCGGTGCTTTTCTTTACCACTTCTTTTGTTTCTTCTACAGCCTCAGTCGCTACAGCTTCTGTTTTTGCAACACCTACTTTAGCTTCCAG
>JAGQVA010001106.1 GCA_020438265.1 Bacteroidota bacterium | reverse complement strand
ATACCAGGATATTTTGAGAAAAGGAGGTGTAAGGGATAATCCCGTTCCCCCGGATTATGTCAACGATGGGGTAGAAATTCAGAAACTGGTCATTGACGGAACCGAATATACATCTCAGGAAAACGAAGAGGGAAGCCGATTCTGGGGAGGGCCTTCCAAGGGAACTTATCGTCGGAGTGGTACCAATATGACGGTCAGGCTCAATGAACAGCTCATGACGGGAAAATCAGTTAGTCTGGAAGTAGAATGGGCTTATACTTTTGAGCAAAGATATGTTCGAAGAATGGGTAGTTATGGAAATGAGAACTGGTTTATTGCTTACTGGTACCCACAAATGGCTGTTTACGACGATATTGATGGCTGGGACCGCAATTATTATAATGGAACCCAGGAAATGTATAATGATTTCTCCGATTATAAAGTATCGATCACTGTTCCTGACAGCTTTGTCGTTTGGGCCACCGGAGAATTACAAAACGGCGATGAAGTACTACAACCGGAAATATGGGCGGATTACCAGCGTGCTTCCACGACAGATGAAGTAATAAAACTCGCCCGCGAGGAAGACCATAAAAATGCCCGTGTAGTCAAATCGGGCGATAGTCATACCTGGACTTTTCAGGCCAGCCATGTTCCGGATTTTGCCTTTGCAGTAAGTCGCAATCTCAACTGGGATGCTACGAGTGTAGAAGTGGCTCCGGGCAGAAGAGTGCTCATTAACATCGCTTACTTACATGAAAACCGTTTCTATGATCAGGCTGCCGAAATCGCACAAAAATGTCTGCTGGACATGTCTACGCAGGTGCCGGGTGTTCCTTACCCCTACCCGGTAGCGACTGTATTTAATGGCGGCCGAAGCGGAGGCGGAATGGAATTTCCCATGATGTTTAATGACGGAGCTGTGCGCAATCGCAGTGATTTGATTGATCTTACCTATCACGAAATTGCCCATACCTATTTCCCCTTCTACATGGGAACCAATGAAAGAAAATACGGTTGGATGGATGAAGGCTGGGCTTCTATTCTTCCGAATAATCTGATCCGAAAAGAAGAACCTCTTTCAGGAGACCCGATGATGAGTTATTCTTTAAGTTATAGTCGTTTTGCAGGAACGGAAGACGACGTGCCTATGATGACGCCCACCAAATATTTAACAGGTCGTCCCTATTCCATGCATATTTACTCCAAACCAGCCAGTGCTTATTATGTATTGTGGGACATGTTGGGCGATGAAACATTCAAAAACGCCCTGCAAGCCTATATGGAAGCCTGGAATGGAAAACATCCCCTTCCCTACGATTTTTTCTTTACCTTTAATAAGGCTACCGGCAAGAATCTCAACTGGTTTTGGAAATCGTGGTTTTTTGAAAGAGGTGTACCGGATTTGGGAATTAAGGAGGTACAGGCCAAGGGAAAATCTGTTAAGATTACGGTTGAAAAAGTGGGGAATTATCCTGTTCCGATTCACCTGACTTTGTCTATGGAGGATGGAAGCAAGGAAGAAATTCATCATACAGCAGAAGTTTGGGCAGATGGCAAAAAAGAGTTCTTTATCAAAGCAAAATATGACCAGCCAGTAACCAGTATTGTATTGGGCAGGGTTGATTTTCCGGATTCCAATCGTCAGAATGACGTATGGAGCGCTTCAAATCCTTAGCCGATGCAGAGAAGGCAAAAAAAAGGGATAACCCAAAATGATCCATGCCGTACATCCTGAGTCCTGGATTTAACACCTGAAGATGGAAAAGCAAGAAATCAGCAGACTAATGGAACGCGGGCTCTACGGAGGCATCGTGGGGCTGATGTATGCCATCATTAATCTGGGACATTCGTGGGAGATGATGATTGTTACCTCCACCATCGGGTTTTCGATTGGCTTTTTCACAGGATTGTTGGATCAATGGTTGTTTAATACCCGTCTTCGCAGGCAAAAATTTATCGTTGTTTTATTCGTCCGATCCACGGCATTTCTGGTTGTCATTATTCTGACTTTGGTATTGGTCGCCGGAATATATACTGCCATCTCCAACCGCATGGGCATCATCGAACTCATGGAATCACAGATTCTGGTG
>JAGQVA010001105.1 GCA_020438265.1 Bacteroidota bacterium | reverse complement strand
CCAAATGGAACTATATTGCTGTGCCAAAGCCTCAATATCGGGAAGTTATTCTTTGTTGATCCCTTAAGTTCCTCCTGCCATTCTGTGCCAGTCCATCTTTGACGTTGCCAGGTCATTTCTTTGCCAAAAGAAGTATAAGCAATGACATTCCGGGAAGCATCTTCCCAATGGTTCGATTGCCAGTCCTGAAATATAATTGTATCAGGCATTCCTTCAGAAGTATAAGATGCGTAATAGTCCCTGAAACCATTTTGCCAGTTGAATTCATGCCCATATTGCCTGGTAACAAAAATTAATTCATCATTGGAGCCATACGTGTAAAGAGTCTGGCTGTGATCTTTCCATTGAATGATATTCCAAAGTTGAAATTTTGTTTTTTGGAGAAGGTCATTATTAGGATTATAGGTATAAATGGTTTGTTGATCATTTTGCCAATCAGATTGATTGATATCCCATTTTTGTAATAACATTAGTGATTTCAACTTGTCTTTATAGTATTCATAAATTGTACGAGTTGATGGAACCCATATCGCAGAATCCCAATATTCAAGACTTTCGCTGGTTCTGCGATCTAATGAATCATATTCATAAACGTAACGGCTAAAGTTTTCCCATCCACTACTATCCCAAAATTGAAGAACTGACTGGATGAAATTTCCAGGAATAGAATCATAAGAAAAAACGATTTTCATATTATTGGTCCATTCTAATCCATCAAAATTCTTGAGAATAATAATCCATTCCAGAGCTTGAGAATCAGTTTCAAATAATTCCAGTGTGGAGATTTCCCAATGTGAGCTATCCCATGTAAAATGTGTAACAGAATCTCGCTCCTTTTCCAGATAATAAGTTCGATAGGAGGAATCTGTATTTACCCAGCCGTTTTGATATTCCTGGTCAAGGGTCGCAAGTATTCGCCAATCAATAGTGATTAATTCTGAAGGTTCGGAAGAATGAGTGCGACTCTGAATATTTTTGGCAAATTCAAGTATTTCTTCAGGTGTCGCTGTCCTAAAATCCGGTAATGTTTCCTGAGCTGTTAAGGAATTGATCGAAGCTATCAGGAAGAATGATAGAATAAGTCTGAGTGTCTTCATAACGCTATTATTAATATGTTGAATCAGGCAAGCGAATAGCCTTTCACCATGATTTAAGCAGTTATAAAGGAAACATGTAAGGGGGGGCGGATTTAAGTAAATGATATCCGCTTTCAGGAAGTTTTACGAAAAAATCACTATTCCTAAAAATACTCATTTTTGATAGGTAAAGCAAATGGAATATATAAGAAAAAGCCCCTTAGGTAGTCCTGATGAATTTGCTTCTTATATGCAAGCAGTTGTTTCCCCATTGCTCATCCCCCCCAAACCTCGTATATTGCCCTCTTATTTCTACTAATCCTACAACCTAACTATGCGTCAAATCACCGTCCTTTTGATAGGCCTTCTTTTTGCGGCCTGTGGAACTACCAAAGAAGTTACCACGACTCCTCCCCCTCCAGAAGCCAATCCGGTTGATGAATTTACCAAAGACATGCAGGTTTATCCCGGTTATTTTCCTTTTTACTGGGATGCCAAATCCGGAAAAATATTCCTCGAAATCAATCAGTTTGACCAGGAGTTTTTGTATGTAAATGCACTCTCTGCCGGCGTGGGTTCAAATGATATTGGTCTTGACCGTGGACAATTGGGCGGTGAACGAGTCGTCAAATTTATTCGCAGCGGCCCGAAGGTACTATTGATTCAGCCTAATCTCGATTATCGTGCAGTCAGTGATAATGAAGAAGAAAAAAAATCTGTGGCGGAAGCTTTTGCCCAATCTGCCCTGGGCGGATTTAAGGTAGAAGTGGAATCTGAAGGGCGGGCACTGATTGATCTGACTGACTTTTTATTGCGTGATGCTCACGGCGTAGCTAACAGACTCCGACGAAATCGTCAGGGAAATTATCGCCCTGATCCCAGCCGTTCGGTTATCTATCTGGAACGCACCAAAAACTTCCCTAAAAACTCGGAATTTGAAGGTATGGTAACCTTTTCCGGTGAGCCGGAAGGAGGATATATTCGTTCGGTTACACC
>JAGQVA010001104.1 GCA_020438265.1 Bacteroidota bacterium | reverse complement strand
AGGAAATCCGTTCATTTTTCTCTTTGTATGTTTGAACCGGGAAAAAACCATGAATCAGATTGAAATTTATAATGTTACCTGTTTTTCCGCCCGCCAAAAATCGCATGTCCGGCAAATACCCACGAAACATCTACCTCTTCAAAACCAGCCTCTTTCAGCCAGTTGAGTTGATCCAAAAGCCTTGAGGGCTTGTCAACAGGATCACCATCCGGATCTCTGAAATAGTTCCAGTTATCACGAATAAAAAGATCAAATATTTCAGGTTTTTCGGCCTGATCAGCTTTTTGTTTCACATAATGATCCCAGGCTTCTGCTGCAATTGTATCACCTGCCTCACTCGCAGGGCGGATAATGTCAGCAATCACCAGCACCCCACCAGGATTCAGCATTTGATAGATATCGAAAAATAACGCCTTTTTCTGTGATTCATCCAAATGATGAATAGCCAGAGAAGATACGACTGCATCGAGGTTTTGAAAAGAGGTTCGCCAGTTATTTTCTTCCAGTTGGAATAATTGTGTATGAAAACGAGATCCCATACCGTGGAGATTTTGTCTGCCGGTTTTCAGCATATATTCAGAACCATCCAGTCCTGTCATTTTCAGGTTGGGAAATCTATCAAGTAAATACCCACACAATTTCCCGTCCCCACAACATAAATCGATTGCTTTGTCCAGGGAATTGACCGAGCCAAGCCAGTCTCCCATAATTTGATATTGCGTATTCCTCTCTGGTACAAAAAAATCGCTGTAATCAGCAAAAATCTGCGATTCTTCTTCTGTCCAGGCTGAAAGATTTAATGACATCACTGCTGCGGAGGCTGGACAAACAGAAGCAAATTCGGTTGTATTGCGAATAGAATCAGGAACAACGGCTCTATCTATTCTCTGAAACCCCAGCGATTGAAAAAACTTTTCTGCGGTAGTCGTCAGGAGAAATAATTCTTTAATCCCTCTCTGACCAGCTACATGCAGGAGTTTTTTTGTCCATTCAGTCCCCAGTCCCTGGCCTTTATAAGGGTCCAAAATAGCTACTGAGCGCAATAATCCGGTCTTGCCATATTGCTCCAATCCCCCAATCCCGATCAGTTTCTCGTCTTCTTTCCACGAAAAAAAGTCTATCTGCTCGGAGATATCTTCAGTAGGAAGTTGATTGGCAGTAAGCACCTGAATGATCTCAGAGAAATTCTCCGGGATCATTTCAGAAACATGAGGATTTTGAAACATAATTCACCAATTAGCCGGTTTGTGTGTATAACGCAAGTTAGGGCTAATTGGTGGATAATTCAGGCGAGCAAAAGCAATTATAACTATTATCTGTTTTCCCAGGGAAATTGTGGAATCGCCTCCTGTATATTCTTTGTCCCAAGATAAACCGTCAGCTGGTTAGAAGGAATCCATTTACTGGATTGATACATAGTTCCATCTTCCATAATCAGCGCCAGATTGTACTCAAAAGCGGGTGCATGTCCCGGTTCTACATATAAAGGCCCTGTTTGGGTAGTAATATCGCTGCGTAAATCAAGCGTTGGCAATACTTTCATTACCTGCCCCCTTGGGTCTGCCTGCACAGATCTCACCTGAATGCGCATGACTGCTGCCCCTGTTTTTTCCAGGACAAATAAGGGCTCAAAGGTGATTTCTTTAACCAATTCTCCGGTAGTTCCTCCAAGGGCATCGGCGATTACCTGATTATCGCAACCCATACATGGCAGGACTGAATATTCAATCCACATTCTGACTTTTCCTTCATAATTATCCAGCCAATGAGGTACTTGTTGAGCATCAAAAAATACCTTTGCACCACTATTTACTCCTGTATTTCCCAAATCCCATGAGTAAATGAAAGGCGAATGATCCTCACTCATGACCATGATATGCATATAATTTAATGAAACGGGATAAGGGGTCTCATTCATCCAGTGATCTTTGCGCCAGTCCTGGGAAATGATATCAAATCGACCAAAAGTTTCCTCATCATTGATATTGATGTTGACAGGGATATTTTGAGTTGGCAGGCTATCACCCGCCGGCCGAATGCTCATGGAACCATTAAGCCCTACATTTTCTTTTAA
>JAGQVA010001103.1 GCA_020438265.1 Bacteroidota bacterium | reverse complement strand
CTGGCAAATCAGGGTTGCCAGTTCGGAAGATAAACTCAGTAGTCCCGATTTGTGGGACAGCGAAAAGGTAGTTTCTTCAGAATCCAATCGAATTAAATATGCCGGTAAACCCCTGACATCCCGTCAATCCTGCTGGTGGCAGGTAAAAGTATGGGATCGTGATGATGTTCCTTCTGCCTGGAGCGAACCCGCTCGTTGGGATATGGGGCTACTAAAATCCGGAGACTGGCAGGCTACCTGGATCGGAGCTCCCTGGCAGGGAGAAGAAGCTTTACCCAAATCAGCAAATCCCAATGCCTCCCTGGAAAAACGCCCTCCGGCAGCTCCTTTGCTGAGAAAAACCTTCCATATAAACAGGGAAGTCGCTCAGGCAAAAGCCTATGTAACTGGCCTGGGATATTTCGAATTTTATGTAAATGGACAAAAAATTGGCGATGATGTATTGGTTCCCAATCAGACCAATTATGGAAAACGTCCTGATCTGACTGAACAAAATATTCCTCTTCCTGATGATTTTCAGGAATACAAAGTGATGTATCTCGCTTATGATATCACTGAGAATCTTCAGCAGGGAAAAAACGCGATAGGCGCGATTCTGGGTAATGGTTTTTATAATGCATCTAAATATTGGGCAGGCTCTTATGGTTCGCCGCGTTTTCTGGGGCAGATTCATATCACTTATCGCGATGGAACGGAAGAAATCATTGTAAGTGATAACTCATGGAAAGCAGCAAAAAGCCCGATTGTCATGGATATGGTTTATTATGGAGAAATCTATGATGCACGCCTGGATAACCCGGATTGGTGCCGTCCCGAGTTTGATGATTCTTCCTGGAAATCAGTCGCTAAACGTGAAAAACCTTATGGAAAGCTGGTTGCTCATACTGCGCACCCCGACAAGGTTACGGAAAGACTCGCCCCGGTTTCCATTGAAAAGCTGGATTCAGGTAAATATAAGGTAGATTTTGGCGTAGAAATTTCCGGTTGGGTGCGATTCAATCAGGTTACTGGTCCTCGCGGTCATCAGGTAGATATCAAATTTCTCAGTAATCAGTATTCAGGAGAAAATACCTATATCTTTCGTGGAGGTGAGCCGGAAGATTATGCTCCCCGGTTTAACTGGTTTGTATTTAAAGAGATAGAAATTCACAACTGGCCGGGAGAGTTGAAAAAGGAACACCTGACCGCAGAAATGGTGAATACGTATGTGGAGGAATCAGCCGTATTTGAGACTTCCAACCCCCTTTTTAACGAGATTAACAAAATCTGGCGACGCAGCCAGATTGACAATATGCACGGCGGACTGGCCAGTGATTGTCCGCATCGCGAGCGGTCGGGATATACAGGCGATGGGCAGGTTGCCTGTGTAACGGTTCTTCACAATTATGACGCCCAGGCTTTTTATCAGAAATGGATTCAGGACATTCGGGGTTCTCAGATTGTGAGCACAGGATATGTTCCCAATGGTTCCCCCTGGCAACCGGGTTGCGGGGGAGGAGTAGCCTGGGGAGCTGCTATTAGCATTATGCCCTGGGAATTTTATTTGCATTATGGAGCCAAGGATATGCTGGAGGATAATTACGAGGCCATGAAAGGATACGTTCGTTATATGCAAACCTGGGTAAATGAGGACGGCACTATGTATTCGCAGCGAACAGGTAGAAATGGAAACGTGCTCAGGTGGTTTAACCTTGGAGACTGGTCAGGAGTGAATGACAGTCTTCCCCCCGATGAAATGGTCCATACTTTTTACTTCTGGCGATGTGCCCAACTAACAGCTAAAACCGCTCATGCTTTGGGAAAAACACAAGAGGCAAAACAATATGAAAAAATAGCCAGAAGCGCTCAAAAGGCTTTTCAGAAGAAGTTTTATGATAAGGAAAAAGGGAGTTATGGCCCTTACGGAGGAAATATTTTCGCTCTGAAAATGGGCGTTCCCAAGTCCCAGTACGACAAGGTAATCGCTGCTCTTAAGGCCGACATTAAGGCCAATCATGGCCATCTCGACACCGGAATTTTCGGTACACAATTCTTCTTTGAAGTCTTATCAGAGCATGGCATGCATCAACTGGCCTATGA
>JAGQVA010001102.1 GCA_020438265.1 Bacteroidota bacterium | reverse complement strand
TTTCTATTTGGCTATGTGGTAAAAAATAACTCGCTCCATAAGAAAATGGTCAAAGAATCAAGAAAATTATGAATCCCAAAGTTGATTTTTTCTTCGAAAAACCTTCCAAATGGCAGGAATCCTATAAAAAACTGCGAATAATCGCGCTCGAATGCGGTCTGACAGAAGAACTGAAATGGGGCGTCCCATGTTACACATTTCAGGGTACCAATGTCGTCCTGATTCACGGTTTTAAAGAATACTGTGCGTATTTGTTTCACAAAGGCGTTTTGTTGAATGATGAAGCAGGCATTCTCATCCAGCAAACAGAAAATGTGCAGTCGGCGCGTCAGATTCGGTTTACGGGTGTAGAGCAAATCGTTGAGATGGTGGATATTCTGAAAGCCTATATTTTTGAAGCAATAGAAATAGAAAAAGCCGGATTAAAAGTCGAATTGAAAAAGACTAAGGAATATCCCGTTCCTGAAGAATTTCAAAGCAAACTTGATGAAAATCCTGAACTGAAAGCGGCTTTTGAAGCGCTTACACCAGGACGACAGAGAGGGTATTTGCTTTATTTTTCCTCAGCCAGGCAAGCAAAAACCAGAGAAGCCAGGGTGGAGAAATATCTTGAGCATATTTTGGAAGGGAAGGGGTTGGATGATTAATGGATAAATGAATACATTTATCAAATGAAAAACTATCTGATACTTATCTTGCTTATACCCCTTCAATTTGCCTACTCCCAGGATAATCGGATAAAGGCTGGAATTGAATTGGATGTACTCCCCTATCTTACAGGAGGGTATTTTGCAGCTGGTTGGGTCGGGACAAATCAGGTACGCATACGTGCATTAATCGCCAAAGTGAACATGCCCGACTTCATTGTCTCTGAAGGGTTTACCAATAACAAAATTAACTCAATAGCCATCGTAGGAGATTACTTCCTGAAAAAAGATTTTCAAGGCCTCTGGCTGGGTTCCGGTTTTGTATTATGGCAGGGAGATATTCAAACAGACAAACAAATTGAAACCGCCTCATATAAAAGCTACCTGCTTAATGGGAGTCTTGGATACGCATTTTACTTTAACCCAAGGTTTTATATCAGTCCCTGGGCAGGTTTAAGTCTTCGCATTGGCGGAGATAAAACAATATCCGTTGATGGTGAGAATTATGATCCGCCACTGATAAACCCTGAACTTTCAGTTAAGATGGGTTTCCGATTTAATAAATAATCTTGTTTGCTGTAGAATCCTATTTTGTCATTCTCTCCCCATTCACCCACAAATCCAACGCTGCCAATCTCCCCCTGGGCTTCACCTCAAACTCAATACCTTCAGGTCCATCATAATTCAAAAATAACGTCCCTCCATTCACCTCCCAGGAAACCTCAATCACGCCTTTCGGATGAGGCACTTTCCCCTTTGCCCAATCAATCGTCTCTGCCAAAGGCGAAATTACCACTTTATCAGGATCAGAAGGTCCAGGCCATCCCAGATCTACGCCCAACACCTGGGAGGTCAGGTAATAGGTTGGGCCTCCACTCCATGCGTGGCTAAGAGTACCAATACCATTATCGCCAAAATTTTCCCAGGCAGTATCGTCATGGCGTAAAATCATGGGGCTCCAGTATTTTCGGATAAATGCTTCAGCAACTTCGGGTTTTTCTACCTGTGCAAGAGCAAGTAAAAGATAAAAACCTCCGTAAGGCGTACTCAACCGCCTGCGGTCTACTTCGCCAATATCAGCTAATTGGGTAGGCATCAACTGCATAATTTGTGCGTCCTGCTCTGGGGTAGTCATACCAAACAACATAGGCCAGGCGCTGGAAATCGGATAATGATGGTCGATAGGTTTATCCTCGTAATAACCATCACGGAAAGCGCCTTTCGTTTCGTCCCAATATAATTGCTGAAAAGACCGCGTGAGGTCTTCTGCGTAGTTTGAAAACGCTATTTTGTCGTCCTCTTTGCCCAAATCCTCAGCAATCAAAGCAAGTACCTTGCACGAACGAGCCAATAAAGCGTGATAAGCCGAACTATACACATTTGATTTCTGCAATTGGGTCCATTCGATAAAAACGCGCTGATTAAAAATCATT
>JAGQVA010001101.1 GCA_020438265.1 Bacteroidota bacterium | reverse complement strand
TCAGCTTGCTGATGGGATGAAGTTGAGGTGTGAAAGTCCGGGAATAATTATCTTGCGATTTGGTCAATCTGGCAAAGTATCCTTAACTGTTTCAGATCCAAACAGGGAATTGGGGAAGATCCACCTTTCGATTTCTAAAAAGATGGAAGGTGAGGGAGAGAACTTCAGTGCTTATTGGAATGAAAAAGAACAATTGAGTGAAATAAGCATTGATTTGCCGAAAGGGAATTATCAGGGAAGTAGTGTGACAGTTGGGTTTTGATGGTTATCAATGATTCACAAAAATCACGAATGACAAAAACAGATCTATCCTTTTATAATAATCAAAAATATAAGCTTACGCTATGCGCAAGTATGGCTCTTTTCTTCTTTGCTTTTATGACTTTTTTTCTTCCTTTCGGAGTTAGTAATTACAATCCCCAGCATGAATACACTTTAGTTTTTATAGGATCAATGGCATTATTTACCGCCATGACCTTTCTTCTTTCCCTGCTCAATGAATTCATCCTGCGGCCATTGTTTTTTCAAAAAGTAACCTATCAAAGGATAATTATTTGGAGTATATGGACTTTCGTACTTCTAGGGCTGGCTAATTTTTGGGTTTATAATATTCAGGGTAATTGGCATGATTTTCATTTAAGAAGTGCGTTTGAATTTATTATCAATTGCAGCACTGTGTATATATTTCCCCTTGCAGGAACATTCTTTTTCTATAGATATCATTCTCTTCAACAGCAGTTTCATCAGGAACTCATTCATAAACAATCAACCATTGATCCGGACCAGTTGATCAGTTTTGTGGGGCAGGGAGCCAATGACCGGATTACCCTTTCGCTGGAAGATTTTATTTATGCCCAATCTCAGGATAATTATGTAGAACTCAACTATCTTGTAAATGGAAAACTGAGTAAAATGTTGATAAGGGTATCGATCAGTCAGTTGGCTGAAACGGTTGGAAATGCATCCATTGTCAGATGCCACAGATCTTTCCTTGTGAACCTTTTTCATGTCCGTTCCATTACCGGAAACAGCAATGGACATCGACTTCAACTCAATAATATCGAAAAGCCCATACCTGTTTCCAAATCTTATCAAAAGGAGACGATGGCGTTTCTTGAGCAGGTAAAAAACCTCGCTTAATCTATTCGCCACAAATAGCCGTAATTCACCACAAAGTGCCCTTTTTGTCCCGCCAGGGCAGAACAATCGCCGTAACCTCGGACAAATAATTCATTCACTTTCTAACAATTATGACTATGATTTTAAAAGGAAAATCTATCCCATTTGCTTTCAAAAGTTTTCTGATTTTATTGCTAATGGCATTATGTGTAACAAACCTGAATGCTCAGGAAAAATCCACCGAGGCGATTCTAACCAGTTTTGCAGAAAGTTATATAAATGATCCGATGGCTGTATCTGCGACTTTTGGAATTAAAGTGGGAGAGGAATGGTGGACGGTAAACTCAGTTCGTTCTCAGGAAGGATATCAGGTTGGGAAAAAGAAACAATACACCTTCCACAATTACGGCCCTCACCAGGTTACCCTCACCACAGGTAAACCCCAAACCCCTACCTGGTATTTCCGTTTTGCCGACCGATCTGTTTTAGACAAAATCAATGAAAAAATCTGGACGGCAACTACTGCAGCAGCGAAATCTACTCCCGCCGATATTGTTGCGTTAGACATTCTGGATATGGAAGACTACACTTCTACGCAAAAATCCACTGCCATTGCCTATATGGTCATTGAGCATTTCTGGAAAAAGGATGCAGCAGAAGTAACCCGTTTTAGCCGCGATGCCTCTTTACCCAGCCACGGAGCACAAATTGTTGCGCTCTATACCATGAAAGACAAGCGAATTAATTGGTTTAGTCTGGGTACGGAGGAAGTTGCCAATGGTGATCGCGGTCTGGACAAGGGGCAGGTGCCGAATCTGTTTATCATCACTAAAGGCAAAGGAAAAGCGCAGATTGGGGAAGAAGAGATAGATCTCGAGCCGGGAATGAGTGTTTTTGTAGGCCCTTATGTCAAACATGTGCTTTACAATCCTTATGAAGAGCCGCTGGAGGGAATACTTATTC
>JAGQVA010001100.1 GCA_020438265.1 Bacteroidota bacterium | reverse complement strand
GCTCCATGGGAGACTAACATGGGTAGAAATACGAGGATTTCCCTTTCTCCACCCGATTTTTGCGCCATAGAAAAAAAAAAATCGGGGAATGTGGTGAAGATTCACGTATTGCTACCCACGTTTGACCCTTAACAGGGTCTTTAATGCCTTTTCAACTCTTCGGCTTCGCCTATTCACATAAATAATTCATACGAGCTTTTATCCATTTCAGGCCTTTCGTGTTTTACCTGGAAAGCCTGAAAATTCATTAACACCCAGATACTAAAAATCCTGAAGCAAAGCTAACCACATACATTTTCCGACAGATTGGTAAGAGAAGTTAACCCAACGTATTCTTATATTGCATAAAGAATATGAAAACCCGCCTCGAAAATCTCATACACCAGCTCCAGGAAGTCCAAACAGGTAAATTGTGGATCGGTAGCAATTTTGAAAGAAAACTAAGTCAGCTAGATGAAAAATCAGCTTTTAAACGCCCCCTGGAAACCCTCCACAGTATAGCCGAAATCATTTCACATTTAATCTTTTGGCGGAAGGAAGCCATTTTAAAAATTCAAACAGGTATCGGAAGTAAAACCGATGACTGCGAAGAAAACTGGCTAAACAACGAAAAACTGGAAAAGAAAGGCTGGAAGATCATTAAAGCTGAATACGATCATTCTCTCATGGAACTGATTTCCTTATTAAAAGAAAAAGAAGATGATTTTCTGGATGAGGAGTATTATGATACCGATTTTAAAGGCTATTATTCATACAGTTTTTTAATCAATGGCATGCTCCATCACGACCTGTATCATTTAGGACAGATTGGTATTGTGTTGAAATATTTGAAGGAGAATCGAAGCTAAAAATGGAAAATATTATCATTAATGAATTAGCCCTGGAAGAGTTTGAGAATTTCATGAATTATCTAACCATTCATCTATCCGAAAATGGAAAAGATAATCACTTTTTTCAACCTGTATCTAAGGATCAGTTAAACCTGGATGCGGAATGGCAGGAAAAATTTAAAGCCGGCTTGACAAAAACATGGGGAGAGACCATTTGGCGAAAGCTATGGCTGGCAAAAAATCGGGAAAACCAAATCCTTGGCCATGTGGATATAAGATCCCGAAATGAGCCTAATACCCTGCACAGAGTATTATTGGGCATGGGCGTGCATAGCGATTTCCGAAAAATGAAAATTGGCCAACAGTTACTTACCTATGCCATCAAGTATTGTATAAATCACCCTGAAATAGTTTGGCTGGATTTGGAGGTAATGACAAATAATATCCCTGCAGTTAATTTATATTTAAAGAATGATTTTAACATTGTCGCGAATTATGCTGATATGTTTAGGGTTGAGGGCAAATCTTTTGATTATACAGCCATGACTTTGAAGGTGGGTTAAATGATTACCCGAGAAATAATTAGCGATAAATGAAGGAGTACACCGAAATAAAAATCACCCATTCCAGACATAATCATCCTGAAATGTTAAAACCAGGAGATATCAAGAGCAGACATATTGAATCAGTAGATCAAAGGATAAAATAAACGCTATGATTGAGTAGGATAAATGAAGTTTACACGCAATATTGCGTGTGCAACATTTAAAATAAAGCTCATTGGGCCATGGAAAACTGGAGCGAACAAATAGATAATATTACTCAGGATTTCATTGAAACTTTCAGTGAATTGAGTCCTCATCAATTGAATTGGAAGCCTGCCTCTGACACCTGGAGCATTGCTCAGAATATTGACCATTTAATCGTTATTAATAGTACTTATTTCCCGGTTATAGATTCGATCAGAGCAGGAAATTATAAACTACCATTTTTATCAAAGTTTGGCTTTATCGTTTCGTTTTTCGGCAATTTTGTTTTAAGATCGGTTCAGCCTGATCGAAAAAGGAGAATGAAGACCTTTCCTATTTGGGAACCTGATAAAAGTGAGATTCCGCAGGGTATATTGGATAGATTCGCAGCACACCAGTTGCAGTTGAAAACTGTGCTTGAAAACTCCCGGGATCTGGTAGATCAGGGAGTTATTATTTCATCTCCTGCAAACAGGAATATTGTATACAAACTGGAAAAAGCAT
>JAGQVA010001099.1 GCA_020438265.1 Bacteroidota bacterium | reverse complement strand
CCCTAAATATCAGCACTTCACCGCATATCACCAAAGGAGTGAGTACCGATATGATCATGAGAAATGTGGTCTATGCCCTGATACCGGTGGCGATATTTGCTGTGTATTCATTTGGCATAAACGCACTTCTGGTGATCTTAACTTCGGTAGTTTCCTGTGTGGTTACCGAACATGTATTGTGCAGACTTTCAAAGAAAGAAAGCACGATTTCTGATTGGTCGGCGGTCATTACCGGATTATTACTGGGGCTTACCTTGCCTCCTATATTTCCGCTCTGGATGGCTTTTTTCGGAGGAATGATAGCTATTGCACTTGGTAAATTTGTCTTTGGCGGATTGGGATATAATGTATTTAATCCTGCTCTGGTAGGACGGGCTGTTTTGCAAGCTGCTTTTCCCGTAGCAATTACCACCTGGTCTCCAGCCTTTTTGGCAGATCGTTTCTCTCTTATTGCCAGTTCGGTTTTGGCTTTTCCATTTGCGGAACCTATTGTAGACGGCATAACAAGCGCGACTCCCCTGTCTGCCTGGAAGTTTGATCATATTGTTGCTGAAGCATCTGATCTGGCCTTAGGACTGGTGAGTGGTTCTACTGGTGAAACCAGCGCATTGCTGATATTACTTGGAGGAATATACCTGATTGCCCGAAATATGATGAACTGGCGTATACCGGTTGCTATCCTGGGAAGTGTTTTTGCATTAAGCGGAATTCTCTATCTGGTCAATAGTGAGATTTATCCTAATCCAGTCTTTATGCTCTTTTCCGGAGGATTAATGCTGGGAGCAGTATTTATGGCAACAGATATGGTAGGTTCTCCTATTACGCCTTTGGGAGTGATTTTATATGGGGTTCTCATTGGTGTGCTGGTAGTGGTTATCCGCATCTGGGGAGGACTTCCGGAAGGGGTGATGTATGCCATTCTACTTGCAAATGCGCTATCTCCACAGATTGATAATATGATCAGGCCCAGGGTCTATGGAACTTCAAAAAATAAAAAATCATCATGAGCACCTCGAAACCAGTATCCACGGAAACGTCTGCCAGCAGCATGAAAATGTTTCAGGCTATGGTCGGGATCGGGGTATTATGTGCCCTGCTGATTGTCGTAACCTATGAGGGAACTTTACCACGGGTGGAGCGACTCAAAGCTGAAGCGCTGGAAAAAGCCATTTTTAAAGTCATTCCCGGCACTACGCAAACCAAAGCATATAAAGCTGATGCAAATGGTAGTTTTTCCCCATTAGGAGAAAAAGAAGATGCTGATCAGGTCGTGTACGCCGGATTTGATGATCAGGGAAATCTGATGGGGATTGCTGTAGAAGGCAGTGGACAGGGTTATGCAGATATTTTAAGGGTTCTGTATGGCTATAATCCCGAAACGCAAAAGATCGTCGGATTTTATGTCCTGGAAAGTAAAGAGACTCCCGGTTTGGGAGACAAGATTGAAAAAGACCCCAGGTTTCTGGCCAATTTTGAAGCATTGGATGTTTCCCTGACGGGTGATTTCAGCGCAATCCAAAATACGGTTACCACGGTCAAAAACGGTAAAAAAACAAACCCCTGGGAAGTGGACGGAATTACCGGCGCGACAATTTCTTCCCGTGCTATTGGAAATATACTTGGTACAAGTACGCAGGAATGGATACCTGTTTTGTATAAGAATAAAGATGTGTTTAAGGCTGATTAAAGAGTGAGTTACATTAAGGCTAATAAAACAGATTTCTTTGACGAGTTTGATGAAGATCCCTCCCATTGGTCGGGATGCCCAACAAGGGTTGGGAAAAATAATCAGCCGTGATGGCTGGGGAAATTGCCCCACGATAAGTGGGCATCCCGAATCCCTTTAGGGTGAGGGATCTTCAAAAAACAGGGAATCAGATCTGATTATTATGTTCTTTTTCGACAATGCTTACTAAGCTTCTAAATATGAAAAGATTATAAAATGGCTAATAACTCCCAAAATAACGGCTTCTTCGCCTCGCTGCAAAACAGCCCATCTACCGATGAGTTTATCAAAGGCTTGTGGCGCGATAATCCGGTATTTGTACAGGTACTGGGAATGTGTCCGACACTGGCGGTTTCCAAT
>JAGQVA010000010.1 GCA_020438265.1 Bacteroidota bacterium | reverse complement strand
AGAAGAAAACGAGTAACCGGAAACAGATCGTTTTTTTTGATGAACTCCCCTGGATGGCAAGTCCGAAATCAGGATTTTTGAGTGGGTTAAGTTATTTTTGGAATAGTTGGGCTGTTAACCAAAATATTGTAGTAGTGATTTGCGGGTCTGCGGCTTCATGGATGATACAAAAAGTAGTAAAGAATACAGGAGGACTTCATAATAGAATTACCAAGCGCATCATTGTTAATCCTTTCACATTATCCGAAACAGAGCAATATCTTCATCAGCGGGGAATCAAATTAAATCGCTATCATATTGTACAATTGTATATGGCAATGGGAGGGATCCCACACTATTTGAAGGAGATAAAACCAGGGAAAAGTGTGGTTCAGAACATTGATCAAATATGTTTTTCAGATACAGGCTTATTACGAGACGAATTTCTTGATTTATATCCAGCATTATTTGAAAATCCGGATAAACATATCGCTGTTATTCGTGCATTATCAACAAAAAGGCAGGGGATGGATAGAGAGGAAATCATAAAATCATCAAAATTAGCCAATGGTGGGAGTCTTACAAAAACCCTTGAAGAACTAAACCAGTCAGGGTTCATTTCTACCTACCAACCTTTTGGAAAAAAGAAAAAAAACACCCTTTATCGCCTTACAGATGAGTATTCATTTTTTTATTTAAAATTTATTGAAAAGAAGAGAAATGAGGGAGTAGAAACCTGGCAACACCTTAGCCAGACTCAGGAATACAAGATCTGGAGTGGCTATGCTTATGAAGGCATTTGTATCAAACATCTGCATCAGATAAAAAAAGCCTTAAGCATTGGTGGAGTATATTCTGTCTCTTCTTCTTTTCTTAAAAAAGGAACTAAAACAGAAAAAGGAGTGCAAATTGATCTTTTATTGGACAGAAATGATCATATCATCAATTTATTTGAAATCAAATTCTATAATAAGCCATTCACCATTTCCAAAGCTTATGCGAAAGAATTAAAAGAAAAAATGGATTTATTTGAGGAAGCTACCAAAACCCGTAAACATTTATTTCTGACATTAATTACCACTTTTGGACTCATCCCGAATGAGTATAGTCTGGGATTAATTGACCAGGTATTAACACTTGACGATTTATTTATTTAATCATATCATTAATAGAATTTATCATCCCTCAAAATGACCCAAATCATCCCTAAGAACCTTCTATTTCTTCAATTTTAGATTGTGTTTCAAACCATTCTAATATCTTCCCATGAAGAAAAAAAAGCAGGATAAATCTCAAGATCGATCCAAAATCTTAGACTGTTTGTGGGACTTTCAAAACCAATATGGTTATATCAGAGATGAAGATGTTGCTGCTTGCAGTAAGGATCTGGACATCTCACAGGTTGAACTGGAAGGAGTCATTTCCTTCTACCATTTCTTTCACCGCCAACCCGCAGGCCAGATTACTATTTACCTCAACAACAGCATTGTTTCCGAATGTAAAGGGTTCCAAAGGGTCAAAGAAGCCTTTGAACGCGAAACCGGAGCCAGTTTTGGGGGTATCGATCCAAGCGGTCAGTTTGGATTGTATGAAACCGCCTGTATCGGTTTAAGTGATCAGGAGCCAGCTGCGCTGATTAACTTTTATCCATTTACCAATCTCAATACCCTCAAAGTCAGAAGCATTATTGCGAGATTAAAAAAAGGAGAATCACCAGCTTCTTTTTGTGATAAAATAGAAGAGAAAATTCGGTGGAAACCACCTAAGGATAAGACCATTTTCTTCAGAGATTATTACCCGGGAATTGCTGTTTCCAAACTCAAGGATTATTCTCCGGAAAAAATTATTGAGGAAATAAAAAAATCCAAGCTAAGCGGAATGGGAGGAGCTTTTTTCCCCACAGGCTTAAAATGGGAATTTTGCAAAAACCAACCCGCTTCCCCCAAATACATCGTTTGCAACGCCGATGAAGGAGAACCGGGAACGTTTAAAGACCGGGCATTGATGAATGAAATTCCAGGTTTAATGCTGGAAGGAATGACAGTTGCAGGGTATGCGGTAGGTGCCAATCAGGGAATCATTTATCTCAGGGCTGAATACATCTGGTTAAAGGAAAAACTGGAACAAACTCTCTCTCACTTCAGGAAAATGAACCTGTTGGGTGAAAATGTGGGGGGAATCAAAGGGTTTGATTTTGATATCCGCATTCAGTTGGGAGCTGGTGCTTATGTTTGTGGGGAGGAAACAGCGCTTCTCAATTCTCTCGAAGGAAAACGAGGCGAACCCCGAACCAAGCAGTTTTTCCCCACGGAAAAGGGATTTCTCCATTTGCCTACCGTTGTCAATAATGTAGAGACATTTTGTGCCGCAGCGAGGATCATTGAACTGGGAAGCGAGTTTTACCTCAATACGGGTACAGCCAATTCTCCCGGAACAAAACTGCTCAGCGTCTCAGGAGATTGTCATCTTCCCGGAATCTATGAAATCGAATGGGGAACCCAAATAAGTGACATTCTGGAAAAATGTCAGGCGACTGATCCATACTTCATTCAGGTAAGCGGCCCATCAGGACAATGTATTTCTAATAAAGAATTAAACCGCACCATCGCCAAAGATGATCTGCCTTGTGGTGGTTCATTTATGATTTTTAATGAAAATCGTGATGTGCTGAATATTCTGATCAATTTTTCCGAATTCTTCAAACACGAATCCTGCGGAGTGTGTACCCCTTGCCGGGCAGGTAATTTTATTATTCAGCGGAAATTAAACAAGATTTCGGCAGGGCTGGCATATAGCTCCGATTTTGAGGAAGTCAAAGAATGGGGCAATATCATGAAAGTTACCAGCCGTTGTGGCCTGGGTAAAGCCGCTACCAATTCCTTACTCATGGCACTGGACAAATTTCCGGAATATTTCCAAAGCAAAGTGGATCACCATAAAGAAGGGTTAAACAAAGCCTTTCACCTTGAACAGGCCGTGCAGGAATATGAAAAATTTAATAATTAATTGGCTGTTAGCTATTGACCTTTAGCTGTAAAAAAAGGTCAATAGCTAAAGGCTAAAAGCCAATAGCTAAAATGGCAAAACAAAATAAACAAATCACCATCACCATTGATGGGAAAAAAATAAAAACCAGCCCCGGGGAAAATCTTGTAAAAGCCGCCAAGACAAACGGTATTTTCATCCCTTCTCTGTGTTATTTTGAAAGCAATGAGTCTCCTTTGGGAACTTGCAGAGTCTGTACCTGCAATATTGACGGCAAACCTTCTCCCGCCTGTATGGAAAAAACACGGGAAGGCATGGAGGTGGAAGTCAATGTAGACGAACTCAAAAATTACCGCAAAGCAATCGTGGAAATGATGTTTTCGGAAGGGAATCATTTCTGCCCGGGTTGTGAAAAAAGCGGTAATTGTGATTTACAGCACATGGGTTATGAAATGGGGGTTTCAAGGTCTCGTTTCCCACATATTTTCAAAGATCGGCTGATTGACTTCAACCCCAAACGAATGATCATAGAGCACAACCGATGCGTCAAATGCCGCCGTTGTGTGGAAGAAGTGCTGACAGACGACAATTTGCAGGTCTTTTCTTTCTGTAATCGGGGAAATGAAACCGTAGTCGGAATTGATTACGAACAGGAAGCCAAACTTAGCGAAGAACAGGCGCTGAATGCCATGCATATATGTCCTACAGGAGCGATTTTGGTTCGCGGACAATCCTTCGCAAAACCCTTTGGAGACCGCCGTTTTGATATGAAATCGGTTCAGAAAGACTATCAAAAACAACTTCCTCCTGAAAACCCGGATAAGCCCAGAGAACCCAAAACCATTGCCACAATTTCGCTGGCGGGCTGTTTTGGCTGTCACATGTCTATGCTGGATATTGACCTGGAATTACTGGATCTTGTAGAATTTGTCGAATTTAATAAGTCTCCACTCAATGATATCAAGGAGTTTACCAAACGATGCGACATAGGATTGATTGAAGGCGGTTGTTGTAATTCGGAGAATGTGGAAGTCCTGAAAGAATTCCGCAAAAAATGTGATATCCTCGTGGCAGTAGGCGAATGTTCTATCTGGGGCGGACTTCCCGCCATGAGGAACACCATTCCTCTGAGGGAATGTCTGGAAGAAGCCTACCTCAATGGCATCACTACCGAACCAGGCGAATACATCGTCCCTTACGACACAGATTTGCCAAAGATCCTGGACAAAGTCTATTCCTGCAATGAAATTGTAGAAATTGATCACTATATCCCTGGTTGTCCTCCCGATGCACACCACATCTGGAAAGCTGTTATGAACCTCTTGTGGGGAGAGCAGTATTCTGTGCTTTATTCTGAGTTTAAATACGATTAACCAAAACCATGAGTCAAAAAATCACCATAGATCCCGTTACCAGAGTTGAAGGCCATGGCAGAGTAACTGTCCACCTTGATGATGAAGGCAAGGTCAACAACGCTTACTTCCATATCGTCGAATTCAGAGGATTTGAGCGGTTTATTCAGGGACACCCTTATTGGGAAGCTCCTTTGCTGGTGCAAAGACTTTGTGGTATTTGTCCGGTTAGTCACCATCTGGCAGCTGCAAAAGCCATTGACCAGATCGTAGGTATAGATCCCGAAGATTTGTCTCCAACGGCAACCAAACTCAGGCGACTGCTCCACTATGGACAAGTTTTCCAGTCTCATGCCCTGCATTTCTTCTATCTCGCTTCACCCGACCTTTTGTTTGGGTTGGACGCACCCAGAGAAAAACGAAATGTTGTTGCCGTTGCCATTGAAAATAAAGAACTGGCAAAAAAGGGGATTCTGATGCGGAAATTTGGCCAGGAAGTGATCAAAACTATCACCGGGAAAAAAATTCACGGAGTGGCAGCTGTACCGGGAGGCGTACATAAAACCTTTTTCCCGGAAGAAAGAGATTACCTTTTGCAGGAGAATGACACACCTTCCATAGACACCATGATTAAATGGTCTCAAGAAATTGTCGATTTTATTAAGGACTATCACCACAAAAACCATCAATGGCTGGATACATTTGCGAATTATCCTTCCGGGCATTTGGGGCTGGTTTCCGGAGATGGAGCGCTGGAATTATATGATGGCTATCTCAGAGCGATCGACGGGGAAGGAAAACTTACGCTCAATGATATTCCCGATACCGCTTACTTGAAATATCTGACCGAAGGAGTCGAAAAATGGTCCTATATGAAATTCCCTTATATCAAACACCTGGGCCGGAAAAATGGCTGGAACAGAGTGGGGCCATTGGCAAGATTGAATGTGTGCGATCATATCACTACTCCGCTGGCAAATAAGGAATTACAGGAATTTAAGTCCTATTATAATGGCCGTCCTAATCATAGCACCATGCACTCACACTGGGCCAGGTTGATTGAAATGCTGTATTGTGCGGAGGAAATCAAAACCCTCCTTCAAGACGAAGCGATCTTAGGGGAAGATCTTTTGAGGGAGGGCCATCGAAGACCTGAAGGTATTGGTATTATCGAAGCCCCACGCGGTACACTGATTCACCACTACAAAGTGGACGACAAGGGAATGATTACCAAATGTAATCTCATTGTTTCTACAACACATAATAATGAAGCAATGAACCGGGCCGTCCGCTGGGTCGCCAATAATGTGCTGAGTGAGCAAAAAGAAATCACTGATGGTATGCTCAACCAGGTTGAGGTGGCGATCAGGGCTTTTGACCCCTGTTTGAGCTGTGCAACCCATGCTTTGGGCAAAATGCCGTTGCAGGTATCGGTTTTTGATAATGATGACAATTTGGTAATGGAACGAATCAAAGGTTAATCATGACATACCAAACAACTGCAAGTCAGGCTGCTATAAACACCCCGGACACTATTCTGATTGGCATTGGAAACAGTGGCAGGCAGGATGATGGTCTGGGGTGGGCCTTTTTAGATGCAGTCAAAGAAAAGGGCCTGTTTAAGGGCGAAATCATCTATCGTTATCAGCTTCAGATAGAAGACGCAGAAATGATTAGCCACGCCCGGCAGGTGATTTTTGTTGATGCGTTTGCAGGAGAACTTGAATCCGGATTCAAATGGAAAAATGGTCGCCCCTCCAGGGATTTTGCCTTTACCACCCATGTTCTCCCTCCTGAAGCGATTCTTTTTCTTTGTGAGGATTTGTATGGAAAAACCATTCCTGCAAAAGTTATGCTGCTGGAAGGGAAGGAATGGGAACTGGAAATGGGGATAACAGAAGAAGCTCAGGAGCATTTGGAGCAGGCGGTGAGTTTTTTTCATAACCTGCTTAAACCAGAAAAATGATCTGTGCATGGGCACAATAAATATATGATTAGCGCCTTTCTCTTTTACCTTGTGCGCCGCTTTAAAAAACGGCGCAATAGTCCAGACTTTGTCATTCGGCTGAATGTCTGGCTTATTATCCCTTAGATAAATAGTAAATCATTCGGTAGAATGATAGCCCCCATATCATTGCGCCGTTTTTTAAAGCGGCGCAATGGAGAAAAAGGAAACATGTGATGTATCTATACCCAACAGATCCTCCCCTGACACATCATCATCTTACCATGTAAGACCAACCCACTTTTTGCTTCAGCTTTCCACTTGCTAAGCACTAAAGAAACCCCTATCTTTTCACCGGCTTAAAAAGTTGGTTTTCCCTCCCAGAATGCTCTACCAATGATTTAACCAAAAACTCTATGAAAAACCTTTTCATTTTTCTTTCCTTTAGTTTCTTTATTTCCTTTTCCCACGCCCAACAGTTAATCGAAAAAATCCTCTCCAACGAAATCAAACTCGCCATCTCTGACGGGGTAAGATTTGACGATGGAAACTGGATGTTTTCTGCTTATGCTTATTCCATCACTCCGGGGGACTCAGCGATGGCCATCGTTTTTAAAACCGATTCCAGTTTCACACCTCTGTGGGCAAAACGTTTTAAAGCCTTGCGAGGGGACGATTTTTCATGCATTACCCCACTGATCGATGGGAATGTGCTGGTGGGTGGTGCCATGCGACAAGGATTTGCCATTGAGGAGGGAGGAAGTGTATTCAAACTCGATACAGCCGGAAATATCATCTGGCACCTGATGTATGAAGAAGATCATGATGACCGGGTACTTGATATATTTGAGGAAGCTGATAGCAGTCTGATGATATTTATTCGTGAAGGTGTTACCAATCGTCCTACCAAAATTGTTCACGCAGCTAAAGACGGGACCATTATAAGCCAGCGGACTTATACCTTTGACACCAGCAATGGCTTGCTGGCCAATGTGGTGATATCTGACGAAAATGAACAATACTATTTCTCCGGGGCAGGTAATTTTCAGGGAAGTAGTGAAGCGTATGTTTGTGCCGTTGACAATACAAATCTGCTTTGGTTTAAGCGCTATAAAATAGGAGGTCGCGATGTGGGTCAATTTGCCAGTGCCTACAATCCTTATGACCAGACCATTATTTTGGGAGGAAGCATCAAAGACACAGTCGGTATTTTCGTCAATTTCTGGTTGTTAAAAACTGATCTTCAGGGAAATGTAATCTGGTCAAAAGAATATGGAGGAGATCTCGGCTACACCGAAGATGTTTCGGTGATCAAACCGCTTTCCGATGGAAATATCATGGTTTTTGGCAGAGCTTTCAGCGATCAGGGATCTCAGGGTTTTGCCATGAAACTGGACGCGCAGGGCAATAAACTCTGGGTAAGAGGATATAATCCTACTTCCCCGACAGTGGGTATCGGCGATGTTTTTTCTTTTCCTGATGGAAGAATGCTGATTAACGCCAATTCTGGTCAGGAAATATTTCTGATGACCACTACAGCAGATGCGGTGAATGCCTGTAGCATTTCTGACGTTTCGCTAAACGTGGCTGCATTAAGTGTGGAAGATTCCAGTTATGCGCTTAATTCGGCTCATCCCGGTATCGTAGAATTTATTCCCCCCCTGGATACTTTTGATATTTCAATTGATGACAGTTTGCTCTGTGAAGCCTCTGTAGGAATTGAGGAATTTCGGGTGCAAAAATTAGAGATTTACCCAAATCCTGTTAATGATCAGTTGACAGTTGTTTTGCCGGAGAATATAAACAGGAAATTAGAATGTAGAATTATTGATGCTACAGGGCGAACAATCATCCCCAACATCATTCAAAATTCTGGAGAACTTAATTTGAATGTATCAGATCTTCCTGCCGGGATCTATTGGATTTTACTGAATGTTGACAGGAAAGTCTTTTCTCAGAAATTTGTGAGAATTTAGTGGTCTAACAATCCTAAAATTAAACACTGAGGCACGGAGATAAACAATTGATTACCAATACCTCTGTGCCTCAGTGTTTATTATTAAAATTGGTTTTTTTTATTCAATCCCCACCAACCGGCAAACCATAACCCCCGACTGGCTCTTATTCCCCGCCAGATAATCTGCCAATGGTTTCTCTGAAATCTCCACCTTATTAGAGCCAGTAGAAGCATGAAACAGATGAATCCTTCCATTTTGCCTCAGGGCAAATCCCACATGCACAATATCCAGCCCGGCAATGCCAGTGGTAATCGCAATCAAATCCCCTGATTGGATTTTTGACTCGTGCTGAGCTACGGTCGCTTTTGGCAAATAATGATATTCGCGCCCGCTGATCTCTGATTCATTTTCAGCTATCGCCTTTACAAATTCCGCATTTTCGCTCAACTGGCGATAGGCAGCAGGGTGCGTCGACATAAAGTTCAACTTATTCTCATAAGTCACTCCCCCAACCTTGCGGGTAACATCTTCAATGATTCCTTTTTGTGCATTCTCGTAAATCCAGTCGGAAAAATAATGCAGGCGAGTCGGATATGCCCCCTGCTCTCCATCGCGGTAACGCAGAAAAGCAAGTTCTTCCTGAAAACTATCAAAATCCAGCTCCTGTTTTTTTATCAGTCGTGAAAAAACCACTACATTTTCCAGAAAAGTAGTACAATCCAGACCCTGAAGATCAATCACCAGTTTTTCTTCTCCTGGAATTTCGAGTGTTTTGGCAACATAAGGCGTTCCTAAAAAATTCCGGGCAACTCTGATAGCTACTTCATTGACAGGGAGATCTTCCCAGTCCTTATCTGCGAACTTATCCAGCGTAGATTCACAAAGTGTCTGATTTTCTTCGGTACAATAAGTCTGAGCGAATGTATTTACCAAAAAGAAAGCAAAGATTCCGGTGATGATGTTTTTTTTCATAAGGGTATTGAATGCTAGAATATTAATTTATATGACACTAGTTGTGCAAAGGGGAACACCACATTTCATTTACAAATGAGTTTTGCCTTCTCACTTATCTTAATATGGACTATTTTGAAAATTAATGCGAATAGGCAGAGTCAGGCGGAGACGAAGAGTAGAAACGAAAGTTTTAGAATACAGATCAAAACCCATATCTTTGGCTCCATAGGAGCCGAACGTGGGTAGAAATACGGGAATCTCCCTTTCTCTCCCCGATTTTGCGCCGTAGCGGCGCAAAATCGGGGAATGTGGCGGAAATACCGGCATTTCTACCCACGTTTGACCCTTAACAGGGTCTTTAATACCTTTTCAACCCTTCGGCTCTGCCTATTCACATAAGTAAATAAAAGAACCACCTGACACAAAATATCAAGGCTTAAACATAGCCTTAATACTCCCCCAGGTCCGCTGTATAGAGGTGGGATTATGAGTTATACTATTGGTAAAAACATCGGATCGTTTTTCCTGTATAATCTCAAGGTCATAGTGAATCACTTTGGAATCACGCTTAAAAATCCCGTCATCCAGGTATTGATACCTGCCACTTCCATCGGCTTTGATAGTAACAATATGATCCTGGTTGGGATTCTGGTTTTGCCGACGATACAGGCGGTATTCTACCACCCCCGTTTCATCCGGAATATCCCACTCCAGTAAGACATCAGCGCCATCAGAGGTAAGATTGAAATCTGAAACAATCACCCCCTGAGCCATTCCTGAAATGGACATTAAACAAAACCACAAGAAGGAAATAATATATATGTTTTTTCTTTGAGTCATAGTTATTATAAAGAGCTAAAGCAAAATTAGGATTTTCTTTGTCCAAGTCCAAAACGAAAAAAACAAAGGGTGCATTGTTTTTTTTGATAGTTCCCCGTATATTTGCAGGGCAAAAATTTAAAGAGAGATGAAAAACGATATACATCCAGAATACAGAGAAGTGATTTTCAAGGATATGTCAACTGACTTTTCCTTCAAAACAAGATCTACAATCCAGGCTAAAGACACCATTGTGTGGGAAGATGGAAAAGAATATCCATTGATAAGCCTTGAAATTACAAGTGCTTCCCATCCATTTTTTACTGGTAAACAAAAACTGGTTGATACCGCTGGTCGTGTGGACAAATTCTACAGCCGCTATGGAGCCAATAAAAAGTACCAGAAAAGAGACGACGAAGATTAATTCGTGTTTACATAAAAAATATCGGAGCAGTTCAGTAGAGCTGCTCTTTTTGTTATGAGATATATTCTTTTTGAAGACTTTTCCCATTTCACGTTATTACCCTTTTCTTTTACCCGGCCCGTCTATCATTTGCGTACGGGTATTTTCACAGCAAAGGAAAGGTGGGAAATGGTCATGGAAACAGAATTAGGGCAATTTGCCTACGATTATCTGGGGCCAGCCTTTAATACTCCTGTTCCTCCTCAGGATTGTATCTGGATAAATGGAAGGTATTGCCCAACTCCCGATTTTTTGCAACAACTAAAAAAAATTCCTCCTATGACCGGATTTACAGACCATGAAGGGACTGTGATCGCTGCTCATTTTTCTCCGAACATTTTGCCTGACTCATTTGATGGAATTATTCATGCAGATCTCCTTGAGTCTATGGGGATTAACTTACAGAATTCGGGGCTGAATATTCTCTCTTTTTCTACTCTGCCAGATCTTTTTGCTCAGAATAATGAATGGCTGGCTTTTGACTTTCAACTTGTTACACAGCGACAGATATCTGAAAGTATTTCTGATCCCTATACCCGGATTTATGGAAAAGACAATCTTTTTATCAGTCCGGGAGTGAAAATCAAGGCTGCAATTATTAATGCAGAAGACGGACCGGTTTACTTTGGGCCTAATGTCGAAATTGGTGAAGGAGCCATTATCCGAAATTCTCATGCGTTTTGTGCAAACTCAACTGTTGGGCTCGGAGCAAAACTGCGTGGAGATACGACTGTTGGTCCATTTTCCAAGGTTGGTGGAGAAGTTTCCAATTCTATCATTATGGGATATTCCAATAAGGGGCATGAAGGATATCTGGGCAATTCTGTACTGGGCTACTGGTGTAATATGGGGGCGGATTCCAACACTTCCAATCTCAAAAACAATTATGCCAATGTCAAAATCTGGAACTACCAGGAAAATCGGTTCAAAGATACCGGGCGGCAGTTTTGCGGTCTGATGATGGGAGATCACAGCAAATGCGGGATTAATACGATGTTTAATACCGGCACTGTGGTTGGGGTTTCTGCCAATATTTTTGGATCGGGATTTCCGAGAGCCTATATTCCGTCCTTCTCATGGGGAGGAGCACATGGGTTTAAAACCTATCTCCCCAAAGTGGCCTTCGAGGTAGCCGAAAAAGTGCTGGCAAGGAAAGGATTAAGACTTGAAGAAGCTGATAAACATATTCTCAATCAGGTATTTCAAATTACAGCTAAATACCGAACCTGGGAAAAAACATAAACTTATTTTTTACTCAATTAACTAGTCAATAAAATGCGAAAATTAATTGCTGCTGGTAACTGGAAAATGAATCTCACCGCTACTGAAGCCTGGGGTCTCGTAGGAGGTGTTTTGGAATCTTTTGCTGATAATAATCGCGAAGATGTTCACGTACTTTTTGCTCCCTCCTACCCTTTCTTGTCTCAGGTGGTAGAATTGGCAGCTTCTCATGACAGAGTTCACGTTGCAGCTCAAAACCTGTATCAGGAAGAAAGTGGTGCCTTTACCGGTGAAGTTTCTGCTTCTCAACTGGTTTCTATTGGTGTAACCCACGTTCTGATTGGCCACTCTGAAAGACGTCAGTACTTTGGCGAATCCAATCAATTGCTGGCGAAAAAAGTAGATATCGCTCTGGCTCATGGCCTGACTCCGGTTTACTGTTTTGGAGAAACCCTCGAAGAAAGAGAAGCGGGAAATACGCTGAGTGTCAATAAATCTCAGATCAGTGAAGGGTTATTCCACTTAAGCGAAGAAAGCTTCAAAAAAGTCATTCTGGCTTATGAACCCGTTTGGGCTATTGGTACAGGAAAAACGGCCTCTCCAGAGCAGGCACAGGAAGTACACCAATACCTGAGAGGATTGGTCAGAGACCAGTACAGTGATGCGACAGCCAACGATACAACCATTCTTTATGGAGGAAGTGTCAAACCTGATAATGCAGCAGAACTTTTCGCCAAAGCTGATATTGATGGTGGTCTGGTCGGTGGAGCCAGCCTAAAAGCGGGTGATTTTGCGGAAATTATCAAAGGTTTCTAAGTCGGTGATAAATCGGCTTTGACTTATGCATGATTTTGCAGAAATTTCGGTTTTTGTGTTTAACATCATTCTTTATGAAAATCCTTAACCTATCTCTCCTTCTCATGGTGAGTTTTCAACTTACTATGGCTCAACCAGATAGCGCAGCCCAGAAGTTTGCACAGACTATCACAGAGCAACACCTGTTTGCACACCTGTCTTATCTGGCTGATGACCTTCTGGAAGGAAGAGAAACCGGCGAAAGAGGGCAGCAAATGGCAGCTCATTATATTCGCACACAGTTTATGCGTATGGGACTGCCCGGTGCTACCCAGGAAAAAGATCCCTATTTTCAGACTTATTTGCTTGGCCGCACCAATATCGAATCTATTGATGTGAGTGTTGGAAATAAGAATTATACTTATCGGGAGGATTTTTTCCAGTCGGGCAGTAATGTTCCGGATAAAATGGAAGGAGAGCTGGTTTTTGTGGGTTATGGAATCACAGAACCGGATTACAATAATCTGGAGGGCCTGGATGTCAAAGATAAAATTGCTCTGGCCATTGCTGGTGGTCCTACACCTCCTGAAGGAGATATTTCACTCTTCAATCTATACCGCCAATGGCGGGCAAGAGGAGATGCCTTCGAAGCTGCCGGAGCCAAAGGGTTTATGATGATCCTGCCCGATTCTATTTTCCAGACCTTTTCCAGATTTGTGCGCAGACGCTCCATGTCCGTTACCACAGAAAATCCCTCTGCATTCCCTACATTATTATTATCTGAATCCATGGGAAATGATATTCTCAAAACGGGGAAAGCAAAATTGGAACGCTTAAGGGAAGAACTTAACCAATCTGCCAAACCCAGAGATATTACATTTAAAAAAGCTAAGGTTTCCCTGACTTCGGATGTGGAAAGGGAAATCAAACACGCTGAAAATGTGATGGGTTATCTTGAAGGTACAGACAAAAAAGATGAACTCATTGTGTTAACGGCTCATTATGATCATATTGGAATTAATAATAAAGGGGAAATTAATAATGGTGCTGACGATGATGGCTCAGGTACATCTGCCATCATCGAAATTGCAGAAGCCTTTGCTATGGCAGCCCAGGCTGGATATCGCCCACGTAGAAGCATTCTGTTTATGACGGTATCAGGAGAAGAGAAAGGATTGCTGGGCTCTGCTTTTTATACAGAAAATCCGATTTTCCCGCTGGAGAATACAGTAGCCAATCTGAATATTGATATGATTGGAAGAATTGATCCCAAATATGAAAAACTGCCTGATTCTACCAATTATGTATATATCATTGGATCAGACCGCTTGAGCAGCGAATTACACGAGATCAGTGAAGGCGCAAACCAGACTTATACCAATATGGTGCTGGATTATCGCTATAATGCTGATAATGATCCCCAAAGATTTTACTACCGCAGCGACCACTACAATTTCGCTAAAAATGATATTCCCGTGGTTTTCTATTTCTCAGGAACGCATGAAGACTATCATAAACCTACCGATGATGTAGATAAAATATATTTTGGCCGAATGACTAAAGTTGCCCGGCTGGTTTATTACACTGCCTGGGACCTGGCTAATCGCGAAGGGCGAATCATGGTAGACAAAAAGGAATCTGAAGGAGATCAGAAATAGGTGAAAGACCCTCCAGGTTTCAAAAACCTGGAGGGTCTGAAAAATCATTAAACAATATGGTTTACATGTAGGTTAGTAGACCATGCAAATTCTTTCAATGACCGAAAAAACATCTCTGAAATCCCTGGTTGATCAACATATTCAATCACTTAACCTGGCGGAAAGAGAACCTGTCAATCTCTACGGCCCGATTGATTATATCCTTTCTCTTAAAGGAAAGAGAATCCGGCCGATTTTAACCATGCTGGCTTATCAGTCAGTTTCGGGGGACCTTCCACAGAAAGCCCTGAATCTGGGCTCAGCCATAGAATTATTCCACAACTTCACACTGCTCCATGACGATATTATGGACAAAGCTCCCGTTCGGCGGGGTAAGCCTACGGTCCATACCATCTGGGATAATAATGTAGCCATTCTTTCCGGAGATGCCCTTTTTGCCTATTCAATGGAATTGGTAGTAAAGGAATTTCCCAATCATGCTGCTGCTTTGATTCAGGAATATACCCAAACCTGTCTGGAAGTTTGTGAAGGGCAAATGGAAGATATGGATCTGGCCGAAAACGATTCTGCAACCATTCCCCAATATATCCAGATGATCCGAAAAAAAACGGCGGCTTTACTTGGCGGTTGTATGAGCATGGGAGCGATTGCCGGAAACGCCAGTGAGGATATTCGCATCAAAATGAAAACCTTTGGCGAAAGTGTGGGAATCGCGTTTCAGTTACAGGATGACTTGATGGATGCGTTTCCTCCTGAGGGTTTTGGGAAACAGGTTGGAGGCGATATCATTGAAAATAAAAAAACTTTCCTTTTATTGAAAGCCCAGGAAATTGCCAATCCGGAGCAAAAGGAAAAAATAGAAAATCTTCTGAATCAAAAGGATAATCCTGAGGAAAAAGTCAGGGAAATGCTGGATATTTTTGAAGTATTAAACATCCGCGAACTCACCGCCCAACTCATTGAAGAATATATCCAAAAAGCGAGGGAATTAAGCAAGGAACTTTCCCGGGAAATCCAGTTTGAACCCGTAGCTGCTTTCCTTCAGGAAATCGCGAATAGAAAACTGTAAACACACTCCCTGTATAACTAAAGGGTCTGAGATAGGCAATATCTCAGACCCTTATTTTTTATCAAAACAAAATTTCTCCCATACGTAAACTGTTTATGAAAATTAAACGATATTCCTTCTTCAAAAAATTTTTGGCAAGGATTTTGATTTTAGAAGGTTATACAAAATAAAAAGTATCGTCTTACAGTTATAGATACAACACAACCAAAAACAGAAAAAGATTTTTTGTGAGTAGTAGTAGTTAGTTCGTAAGCAAGCCCATCCCCTGGGCTTGTTTTTTTTTGTATCTTTACTTCTATGAGAAAATATCCAATTGGAATACAGGATTTTAAAAAATTAAGAGAAGAAAATTATCTATATATTGATAAAACTCAAATAATATATAACCTTATCCAGACCGGAACATATTATTTTCTTTCTCGTCCTCGAAGATTTGGAAAATCTCTTCTCCTGTCAACAATAAAGTATTTGTTTCTAGGAGAAAAAACTCTTTTTAAGAATCTTTGGATTGAAAATAATTTCAATTTTCAGATTCATCCTGTCATTCATATTTCATTTAGCACCTTAGGATATAAAGAAATAGGACTTGAAAATAGTCTTCACCAGGTGATTGAACAGATAGCAAAGGAAAAAAATATTACATTAACCCTGAAGGGACTGGGACCACAACTTGGAGAATTAATCAGAAAAATATCCCAAAATGCGAAAGACAAAAAAGTTGTTTTTCTTATTGATGAATATGATAAACCGCTGGTTGATTATATAGACCACCCCAAACAAGCTGAAAAAAATCGCGATATATTAAAAAGCTTTTTTTCTGCAATAAAAGATGCTGATGCCCATTTGAAATTTCTTTTTATTACTGGAGTATCTAAATTTAGTAAAGTATCTTTATTTTCTGATTTAAACCATCTAAGGGATATTACCCTGGTCAATCAGTTTGCAGAAATAGCAGGATATTCTGAAAAAGAACTGGAGGATTATTTTGCTTCAGAAATACAAGAATTAGCAAAAAAACAGCAACAAGAATTTTCGGTATTAAAAAGTAAAATAAAAGAATGGTATAATGGATACTCCTGGGATATTGAAACCAGAATCTATAATCCTTTTTCTATTTTAAACTTTTTTGCTTCGCAAAAATTTGCCAATTACTGGTGGGATACGGGCACACCTACTTTCCTGATTAAACTCTTAAGAAATGAATTTCATTACAATCTTGAAGAGATTGAAGTTGGTTCTGCAATATTTGAAAGTTATACTTTAGAAAATCTGGAATGGCGATCCTTACTATTTCAAACAGGTTATTTAACTATCCTTAATTATGATGAAGACTTTCAGGTTTACACGCTTGGCTATCCTAATAAAGAAGTAAAGGACTCCATGTTGCAACACCTTCTGGGTGCCTTTCGAGAAACCAGCATTACTACTACAAAACCGCTTTATGCAAAAATGAAGCGTGCGCTTGATACCTGCGAAATTCGAGAGCTGATCAAACTTATTGATGTTTTATTCTCAACTATTCCTCACCAAATATTTATTGAAAAACAAGAATCCTTTTTTCACGCAGTTCTACATCTGACTTTTCAAGGGCTGGGTCTATTTACTCAGTCTGAAGTAAGCACAGCCAAAGGAAGAGTAGATACAGTTATCCATAGCAAAAGTTATATTTATGTTATAGAATTCAAGCTTAATGCTACCGCTCAGGAAGCACTCAATCAAATAAGAGAAAAACGATATGGAAATGCTTACCTAAATCAGGGACTAGAAGTTATTGCTATCGGAATAAGTTTTAGTTCAGAAACAAAATCAGTGAGTGAATGGAAAGCTCTCCCTTATAAAAGTCTTTTAATAGAAGGTTGATTACCCAATTTCTATGAATCAATTCCTCCACTATTTTTTATGTACTTTGCTCTTTATACCTTCCCTTATCTTCGCACAGGAAGAAGATAGAATTTTCTACGAATACATCCGTCTCGATCAGGAAGACGACCCCCTTAATGATATTCTCACCAAAGGAGGTCAGTTTGGCCAGGGCGTAGCAGCCATTGGGGATCTGGATGGAGATCTCGTTACAGAATTGGCCGTCGGTGCTCCCGACGATACCGCTGGCGCCGTATGGATCCTCTTCATGGAAAAAGAAGGAAAAATTAAATCTGCTCAAAAAATAAACATGACCCAGGGCGGATTTTCCGGAGAACTTACTCCGGGTGGCGGTTTTGGAAGCCGCATTGAAGCCCTTGGTGATTGGGACGGCGATGGAAATCCCGATCTTTTGGTTGGAGAACCAAAATCAAAAACCGGCGTGCTGGCTTATGGCGCTGTCTGGATGCTCCTTCTTAACGCTGATGGGACAGTAAAAAATCATCATTTTTTCAGCGGCAGAACTCCGGGATTATTTAAATACTTACCTAAAGATCAGCGCTTTGGAGCAGATATCGCCGCCCTCGAGGACCTTGATGGCGATGGCCTCAAAGAAATTGCCGTGGGTGCACCTTCTGATCCTGATAAATATCCGGGGATGGTCTGGATTCTGTTTCTCAATCAAAATGGTACTATCAGAGAAACAGTACAAATCGGCAATGGCGAAGGGAAATTTTCCGGAGATCTACAAACCGGAGATCAGTTTGGTATTTCAGTAGAATCTCTGGGCGACCTTGATGAAGATGGTTATGGAGATCTGGCAATTGGTGCGATGACCGACCGGGAATCGGGGTTTGACCAGGGAGCCATTTATATATGTTTTTTAAATAAAAAAGGCGAGGTTAAATCAACCGAAAAAATTATCAGGAAGAAAAATGGTTTCACAGGATTCATTGAAAATGCGGATCATTTTGGCAGTTCCATCGCCAATATTGGTGATATGAATCAGGATTCTATCCCGGATCTGGCCGTCGGTGCTTTCAGAGATGATGATGGCGGAAAAGATCGCGGTGCAATCTATATTCTATACATGAAGCGAAATGGATCTGTCAAAGACAACCATAAAATCAGTGAATCTTCCCGCAATTTTGAGGGGGCTTTTCAAAATAAATACGAATGGGGCTGGTCGATCAGCCCGCTGGGTGATTTCAACGAAGATGGTCGTAATGATCTGCTGGTCAATGGAAATAACCATGATCAGGCTGGCGCAGCATGGATGCTTTTTCCTTCTGATTGGCCTACTCGGCTTAATCAGTCCGGAACCTGGGCCCAGGGTGCCGGAAAGTTTTCCGCAGCAGATAGCGCCCGACTTTATAAAAACGCTGAAACAGCAGCTGATTCTGCAAGAATTGACAGCATGTATGACCTTTCCGGTTATGCTCCCAATAATCTCGTTTTTCTTCTCGATGTATCTGCATCCATGAAAAAACCGGATAAACTTCCCCTTTTGCAGAACGCATTCACCAGTCTTCTGACCTATATGAGACCCGAAGATAAAATTTCTGTAATCACTTATTCAGGCAAACCCACCATTCAGCTCAGCGGAGTGCCTGCTTCAGAACAGAAAAAAATTGTCGATGAAATTGAGTCGCTAAAATCTTCAGGAGAAACCAAACCTGCCAGGGCAGTCAAACTGGCTTTTGAAGTGGCGCAGACACATTTCATTCCCAATGGAAATAACCGGGTTATTTTTGCTACGGATGGCGGGTTTGATCCCAATGAACTGGACCGGGCTTTGGAAAAACTTCCCAGCAAAGAGCTTCCCATGAGTGTATTTTACTTTGGGAAATTACCAGGTTTTAAAATCCTGGAGATGGAAGAAATCGCTCATAAAGCATTCGGAAATTCATCTCATATTACCTCGGGTTCTGTCAATCAGGCACTGCTGAAAGAAGTCAAACAGATACGTTTAAAAACTGACGAAAACTCGAAAGAATAACCACTTATTTTTCATCGTGTACTTTATTTTCAGCGAAATATCGGCCCGTTTTTACAGGTCGATATTTTGTTTTTACACCTGATTTTTCCCATTCTCCAACCAAATCTTCCCACGACTTCCCCCTTTTTACCACTTTTCTCCCCCATGTTTCAATAGAAAAATTGCTGAAAATTTTATCATTTGTCTCATTTTTTTGGAATATTCAGCTAAAATTATTAGAATTGCTATATAAAAAACTAAATATATGAGCTGCATATTTATGTAGTAAAAAAAAATGAAATTATTGGTGGTAAAAAGTGGGAAAATGTGGGAAGTTTTTTTTAGCTTTACATAGTTGAACTAGAATTCTGATCAATGAAATCCTTAATTGGAGAATATAATTGCAAGCTGGACGACAAGGGCAGGTTTCTCATGCCCGCAGGTCTTCGTAAGCAATTGCCAGAGGATGAGCAGACAGAATTTGTAATCAACAGAGGGTTGGATGAGTGTCTGGTTTTGTACCCCATTTCAGTTTGGGAGAAAGAATTGGAGCGAATTCAATCCAGAAACCAGTATTTGAAAAAAAACAGGGCTTTTACCCGGATGTTTCTTAATGGAGCTACCAATATCACTCTTGACGGAAATGCCCGGGTGAATATCCCTAAAAGATTGCAAGAGCACGCGAAACTTTCTAAAGAGATTGTTCTCGTGGCTCAGATTGACAAAGTGGAAATTTGGGATCAGGAAACCTTTGACAGTTGGATGGATGAACCTGGGTTTGATTTTGATTCACTGGCAGAGGAAGTAATGGGAGGAGGAGATGAAGAATGACAAATTACCACACACCAGTTTTACTGAAAGAGTCGATAGATTTCCTGGCAATCAAACCTGATGGTGTTTATGTGGATGTAACATTTGGCGGAGGAGGACACTCAAGGGAAATTTTGAAAAGACTGGGACCAAAAGGGAAATTAATAGGATTTGATCGGGATGAAGATGCGGGGAAGAATTTGATAGATGATGAGAGATTGATTTTTGTGGCGGAGGATTTTCAGTTCATTGAACATGCTTTGCAGGAAAGAGGATTGGCACCTGTAGATGGTATTCTGGCCGACCTTGGCGTTTCCTCCTACCAGTTGGATACACCTGAGAGAGGTTTCAGTTACCGTTTTGATGGTCCTTTGGATATGCGGATGAACCGCAGAGAAGGTCCCACAGCAGCCGATTTGCTCAATGAGGAATCAGAAGAAGAACTGGTCAGAATTTTTCGGACTTATGGAGAAATTCCCAATAACCGAAAACTGGTCAGAACCATTTTGACAGCTCGTGAAATCACTCCGATTCTCCAGACCAAACAGTTTGAACAAAACATTCAAAGCTGTCTGCCTCGTAACCGACAAGCCAAATATCTGGCTCAGGTTTATCAGGCGCTAAGAATTGAAGTCAATGGAGAAATGGATTCGCTGGCTTCTTTACTGGAATCTTCGCTGAATTTGCTCAAGCCAGGAGGACATTTTGTCGTGATTGCTTATCACTCTCTCGAAGATCGGATGGTTAAGCATTTTTTCAGAAGTGGGAATCTGGCCGGGAAAGAAGTAAAAGACCATTTTGGAAGGCTGCTTACTCCCTGGGAAAAAATTACAAGAAGGCCCGTTCAGGCAACTGAAGAGGAGGTAAACAGAAACCCGAGAGCACGTAGTGCCAGACTCAGAGCCGCAAAGCGAATTGAAATAAAATCTTAAATCCTTGAAAGGATCCATGCATTTTACAGACTTTGAACATCTAACATATTATAAGAAGAATGACAAAGAAAAATCGAATGATAAATAATGATCAGGAAAATCTACTAAAAAAGATCGCTCCCGGAAAAAAACCAGGGCTTTCTGTAGGAAAAGTAGATGAATATCTGAGATTTATGATTTTTCTGGCGCTGATTGGACTGGCTTATATATGGAATTCTCATCAGGCAGAAAAGCAGGTAAAACTGCTGGAAGCTTATCAGAAAGATGTAAAAAGTTTGAAAGCCAATTATCTCCTGAAGGAATCAACCCTGAGTGCAAGCACCAGACTATCAGAAATTATTGATTTGGTTGACACATTGGGACTGAAAAAGCTGAAAGAACCCGCTTTTAAGATTGTGAGAAATGGAGAAATTGTCAAAGAGAGTCCAATAGAATTGGAGACAAATGATGAATTAAAAGCTAAAGATAGTGTACCTGGAACACCCCAAGAGGGAATCCAAGCATCTCGAAAATGATCGAATGTTCTATGTAAATGACTGATTATCAATTAAAATAACAAACACGACTTTCCCGGCTTAACGCTCTGCTTATCCTAACGCCTGTATTCTTTATCAGCACTAAGCTGAACCTGTGTAAACAGCTCTTTAAGAGCTGATTTGGCATATAAAAAAATGAATAACTTTTTAACCCGGTTACGATAGCGAATGAACAAGGTATCCAATCATATTCTCCTAAGGGTTTACGTCTTATTCGGCATATTTATCCTTTTTAGCGGCCTGGTGGTCGTCAGAATTTTTCTTATTCAGATTAATAAGGATAGATGGATTAAGAAAGAGATTGAAGAGCAGGTCTACTTCAAAAAGGTAGTCGCTGACCGGGGAAATATTCTGGCCGAAGATGGTACCATTATGGCCACAAGTCTTCCATTCTATCGTATTGCCCTCGATCCTACCATTATTGATACTGCCAAATGGCAAAACTTTGATGACTCCCTTATGATATTGGCAGCTAATCTGGCCAATCATTTCAGTGGGGAAGAGAAAGATACCCTGATGTATTTTGACCGGGTGAAATCAGCCATGCAAAGAGGAGACAAACACGTATATCTTACTCGTAAAAAACTGAATTTCAAAGAGTTGGAAATGGCCAAAACCTGGCCTATTCTCCGGTGGGGAAGATATGAGGGCGGACTGGTTATCGAAAAATTTAATAATGAACGTTTTTATCCTTTTGGAGATCTGGCCAGAATTACGCTGGGAAGACTTCAGGATGACACCCTGGGTATCCGTGGAATTGAACACTCTTTTAATCAGGAACTAAGAGGACGGGATGGATATATTTTAGCGCAAAAAGTGGTTGGTAACTCTTATGTACCGCTGGATGAATTTGGAGATGACGGTTCCAGAGATGGACTTGATGTTGTCATGACCCTGGATGTAGATCTTCAGGATGTGGTTGAACAGGCACTAAAAGAAGGTGTTGAGAGAAATTATGCGCAGTTTGGTGCTGCTGTATTAATGGAAGTTTCAACTGGAAAAATAAAAGCCATTGCCAATTATCCAGAGCACCTGAATCACGCAATTGCTACACAGACCGAACCAGGTTCGACCTTTAAAACTGTTTCAGCGGCAGCACTACTGGAAGACGGATTAATCGATGTTTGCGACACTATTGATACTGGAAACGGTTCGATTCTATATGATGATAAAGAAGTAACCGATAACGGACATGCCTGGGGAGTGATTGACTTTGAAAAAGTATTTGCTCATTCTTCAAACGTAGGGATGTCCAAAGCAGTGAATGAAAACTACGGAGCGAATCCTGAGCTTTATATCAAACATCTTGAAAATTTTGGGTTTCAGAGAGCAGTTAATCACCAGATTGTGGGTGAGCCTAATCCCAGAATTATCAGACCAGGAGATGATGAGTGGACAATTGCCACACTTCCTTCACTTTCCTATGGGTATTCACTTGAAGTAACACCTTTACAAATGGCTACTTTCTATAACGGAATTGCCAATAAAGGAAAACTTATGCGCCCCTGGATGGTCAAAGAAGTAAAAGATAACTCAAGAGTAATCAGATCTTTTTCTCCTGAGGTACTAAATCCAAAAATGATTTCTGTAGAGACTGCCCTGAAAGTCAGGGATTTGATGAAGGCAGTAGTCATTTATGGAACCGCACAAAGTGCATTCAGAAATATGCCTTTTGAAGTAGCAGGAAAAACAGGAACGGCCAAAAAAATTGTGAATGGAAATTATGCTCGTAAGTACCGGGCTTCATTTGGTGGGTTCTTTCCAGCGAATAACCCAAAATACACCCTTTATATTATGGTTGATGAACCAGAAGGGGGTTATGCTTCAGGGGGAACAGTAGCAGCGCCTATTTTTAGAAAAATTGCGGAGAAAATTTATTCGATTGATACAGGATTTACAGAACCACAGAAAAACACAAAAGAAAAACCCGGAAAAATGCCTTCAGCAAAAGGAGTTATGTTGGCTCACAGTGCAAAAGTCATTTACCCGGAATTAGGCATCAGAACCAGTAAAGCTCCTGAAAGTGAGTGGGTTGTAAGAGAGAATGAGGGCAATCTGGTAAATATGCAAGCTTTAGAGCTCAATCACGAAGACCTGAGAATTCCTGATTTGAAGGGAATGACTAGTAGAGATGCGATCAACCTGATGGAAAAACTCGGCGTGAAAGTTACTTTGAAAGGTTTTGGGCGCGTAAGGAGACAATCCTTACTGCCTGGATATAAAGTGGGTGATGATACTTCCATCACCTTATTTCTCGGATAATGTGCAAGAAGGTAAAACAATGATAGAAAACCATAGTGAAACTAACTGACTTGCTAAAAAAAGTACCTCGTCTGGAAATCAGAGGAAGTGTAGAACGAGAAATAAGAGAAGTACATCAGGATTCGAGGAAGATTGAAAAAGGAGATGTGTTTGTGGCGGTTAAAGGTACACAAACAGATGGACACCAGTTCATTGACAAGGCGATAAACAATGGAGCAGATGTAGTTGTTTGCGAGCAGTTACCATCGATGCCTGATCCGGAAATTACTTTCGTGCTGGTTGAAAACAGCCAGCGGGAGTTTTCCCTGATCATGAGTAATTATTACGGCAATCCAACAGAAAAACTGATTGTTGTAGGCGTTACTGGCACAAATGGTAAATCAACTGCTGTCAACCTGCTGCATCAGATTTTTCAATCCATGGGTTATACTTCGGGAATGATTTCAACCATTCATAATAAAATTGGTCATGAAATCAGCCCGTCAACACATACAACACCGGGTCCCGGACAACTTCAGCGGTTATTTGCTCAAATGGTCGAATATGGTTGTGAGTATTGTTTTATGGAGGTAAGCAGCCACTCCCTGGTCCAGCATCGAGTCACAGGAGTCCCTTTCAAACTGGCAATGTTTACCAACATTACTCATGATCATCTGGATTATCATGGCAGTTTTGATGAATATATCAGAGCCAAAAAAATCCTGTTCGACCATTTAACCCCTGAGGCAATCTCTTTGATCAATAGTGATGATCGGAATGCAAAAGTGATGGTCCAAAATACTGATAGTCAGGTTAAAAGATTTGCTCTTAAGCGAATGGCCGACTATAAAGCACGGATATTGGAGAATACTTTTACTGGATTATTATTAGAAATCGATGGAGAAGAAGTCTGGTTTAGATTATTGGGCAGCTTTAATGCATATAATATCCTGATGGTTTATGCTGCCGCAGTAGAATTAGGAGCTGATAAACAAGAGGTTCTAAAATATTTAAGTGCGGTACAAGGCGTCAACGGCAGGTTTGAAGTCATTAGAGCTCCCAAATCCCGGATAACAGGAATTGTGGACTATGCCCACACTCCCGATGCACTCCAGAATGTACTTTCCACGATTAGTAATATTAACCAGTCAGGTGCAAAAGTCATTACTGTGGTTGGTTGTGGAGGCGATCGGGATAAAACAAAACGGCCTGTTATGGCCAGGATTGCAGTGGATTTATCAGATCAGGTGATTCTGACTTCAGATAATCCCCGAACGGAAAATCCGGAAACAATTCTGGACCAGATGATGGAAGGTGTTCCGGTTTCACTCAGAAAAAAAGTGTTGCGACTGGAAAACAGAAAAGAAGCGATCCGCACAGCAACCAGATTGGCAGATAGAGATTCGGTGATTCTGGTTGCCGGAAAAGGCCACGAAGATTATCAGGAAATTCAGGGAGTAAAATATCCCTTTGATGATCGAAAGGTACTTCAGGAAGCGTTGATAGAATCAAACGAATAATCATGGATTTACAACATATACAAAGAGAAAAATTGGTTGATCAATACGTTAATGTAAATTGCATCTAATTCAAAGAATTGAAAAATAAAAAGAACCGATGCTTTATTATTTCCTAGACTGGCTCAACGGCTTATATGATATTCCCGGATTCGGAGTATTCAGGTTTATCACCTTCAGAGCCATTTTATCGATCATTTTCTCCTTGTTTATTTCATTGCTTATTGGCAAAAAGATCATTGACTTATTGAGAAAGAACCTGATTGGAGAGGTGGTAAGGGACAGTGAAATTGGTCCCGATCATGCTTCAAAAGCGGGTACTCCTACGATGGGAGGAGTTATCATCATTGCAGCTATTCTGGTCCCTACCCTATTGTGGGCAGATATTCAGAATGGTTATGTATGGTTAATTCTCCTTGGAACAGCCTGGATGGGCCTGATTGGATTTGTAGATGATTACATAAAAGTTTTCAAAAAAGACAAACAGGGCTTAAAAGGCAAGTTTAAAATTATCGGTCAGGTAGGACTTGGCCTGGTAGTGGGATTAACAATGCTTTTCCATCCGGATTTCATGGGTAGCCGGGCTAATATTACCCGACTGAATAAAATCAGCTCTAATCGATTGCTTCAGCAGGCAGGATTTAAAACTGGTGATGAATTGATCAAAATTAATGGAGAAAGTTTTTCAGAATACCCCGATGGGGAAAAGTATAATGAGATTTCCCTTTACCGTGTGAAAAGAACCACTGTAGGAGAAGATGGGAACAATGTTGTAGAAGAGAAAATTATTTTGGTTCCTCAGACTCAGCGCAAACTGATTGCCAGTGAGTTATTTGGTCCCAAAGACAATAGCTTTATCTACATTACCGATTTTCCCTTTTTTAAGGATTATGTATTTGATTATTCAAAGGTGTTGTTTTTGGACAGAATTGTTAATAGTCAAATCCTGGGGAGAGTTGTCTATCTCCTGGTGGTAATATTTGTGATCACGGCCGTTTCCAATGCTGTCAATCTTACTGATGGAATTGATGGGTTGGCCGCTGGGACAACAGCGATTGTAGGAGCAGCACTAGGGATTTTTGCTTACGTTTCAGGAAACCATGTATTCTCCAACTACTTGAATATCAGCTATATTCCTCTTTCCGCCGAATTGCTTGTGTATGCAGCAGCTCTGGTCGGAGGTTGTTTGGGATTTCTCTGGTATAATGCTTATCCGGCACAGGTATTTATGGGAGATACAGGAAGTTTGGCACTGGGAGGCGCAGTAGGGATTATGTCGCTGATGGTAAAAAAGGAATTGCTGGTACCCATTCTCTGTGGTGTTTTCTTCGCAGAGACACTTTCGGTGATTATCCAGGTATCCTATTTCAAATATACCAAGCGAAAATACGGAGAAGGCAGGCGAATATTTAAAATGTCGCCTTTGCATCACCACTATGAAAAAATGGGGCTGCATGAATCAAAAATTGTTATGCGATTTATGATTGTAGCAATTTTCCTGGTTTTGGTCGCTTTTGCAACACTTAAACTTAGGTAAACATGCAAAAAGTCGCCATTCTGGGAGGAGGAGAAAGTGGAGTGGGAGCCGCTATTTTGGCAAAAAAG
>JAGQVA010000108.1 GCA_020438265.1 Bacteroidota bacterium | reverse complement strand
TCGGTTCAAAGGGTTGTCAGTCAATTTGCCCTGAGTCATTTGCAGGTAGGCATACACCATTCCGGTTCCAGCCAAAGCTCCCAGAAAAGATACCCATACGCCCCTGGAAAGAAGAATTACGATGAGAAAAATACTCGTAATCACATTAAACAAGCCCAGGTATTTCATGGGGTTTTGCAAGCGAAAGGCCGCCCATACAGAAAAGGGAAATGTCAGAAGAAGAATCTGTCCCAATAGATTTTTATGCCCAAATGGACCGCTTACCAGATAAGTTGTATGAAGGGTAAAGTCAAAATGAGAACCCAGAGAAGCCAATTGGATCAGCACAGAAATAATGGCCAGAAAAGAAATACAAATACTGGTATAAACAATGATTGTTTTCTCTGGTTTTATCTTTATCATTAACCACAGAAAAATTATCCCATAAGCCATTTTTAACCATTCAAATAAGCCATCTATGGGATAAACTGAATACAAAACACTAATCAAAGATATAGCGAAGAAAAGAAGATAGAGTAAAATCAAAGGGTCTTTCCATCCTTTTAAAACAGGGGATTTGGGAATAAAAAGGGAATAAATAAGCAGAATCAGTAAAAAAAAAGTAGAAGCCATGAATTTGGGCAATAATACCGGATCCATCAAATTCTGGTCTTCAGGAAGGATTAAAATAGACACAAAAAGAGCGAATATAATCCACTTTGCCACTTTTTCTACTTCAACCTTCCGATGTTTACTTTGTTTCAAATTTCCCTGATTATGTAAAGAATAAACTCCTTTTTAAGCGGAACGAATATACGAGGAATCATGATTAATTTTCAAATTAAGGAAATAGTCTTAAATTTGCCGAAGTTTGAAAATTGACTGATTACACTACAAAAAACCTACGATCTTGGATATTTTTGATAAGATTGACAGAATGATGTCTACGGACCTAGGACAGTACGCTGACATCGGACATGGGTATCTGGCTTTTCCCAAGCTGGAGGGAGAAATTTCCCCTCACATGGTTTTCAAAGGCAAAAAAGTATTAAACTGGTCTTTGAATAATTACCTGGGACTGGCTAATCACCCGGAAATTAGAAAAGTAGATGCAGAAGCAGCTGCTGAATGGGGGCTTGCCTCTCCTATGGGGTCCCGGATGCTTACCGGACAAACTGATTATCACGAGCAGTTTGAGCGCGAAGCCGCTGAGTTTATGCAAAAAGAAGATGCCTTTCTTCTCAACTTTGGATATCAGGGTTGTTTTTCAATTGTACAGGCACTGACAGACCGTAGAGATGTGATTGTGTATGATCAGCTCTCACATGCATGTATCATGGACGGGATGATGGCCAGTATGGCCAAGCGTTTTGTGTTTGCCCATAATAATATGGAGCAATTGGAAGACAGGCTGAAAAAAGCGCAGAAAATCGTTCAGAAAACCGGTGGCGGTATTCTCATTATTACTGAAGGGGTCTTCGGAATGAAAGGAGATCTGGGAAATCTCGCTGCAATCAGTATCCTCAAAGAAAAATACAATGCCCGTCTATTTGTAGATGATGCTCATGGATTTGGTGTCATGGGTGCTACTGGTATTGGTACGGGAGAACATTACGGTGTTCAGGACAAAATTGACGTCCTTTTTAACACCTTTGCCAAGTCAATGGCTGGTTTTGGTGCCTTCGTTTGTGGAGACAAAAAGGTTATCAATTACCTGCGTTATAATATGCGCAGCCAGATTTACGCAAAATCTCTCTGTATGCCAATGACCATTGGCGCGATAAAGCGCCTGGAAATGCTCAGAACCATGCCTGAGTTACGCGAAAATCTCTGGAACATCGTTAATACCCTTCAGTCTGGACTGAAAGAAAGAGGATTTGAAATTGGACCTACCCAATCTCCGGTTACTCCTGTATACCTACAGGGAACTGAAAATGAAGCGATGGGACTGGTTCAGGATCTCAGATCTAACTTTGGAATTTTCTGCTCACCAGTGGTTTATCCGGTAATTGAAAGAGGAATCATTATCCTCCGGGTCATCCCCACAGCAGTTCATACAGAGGAAGATGTAGCCTATACGCTCGACTCATTTGAGAAAATCAGAGCAAAAATTGCGTCGGGAGCCTATAAAAACACACAACCTTCAATATTAAAAGCTTAAAAAGCGTACTTTATTTGGATTAAAAACGGATTTTATTATAAATTGCCTTTAACAACAAATCGTAAAGAAAATGGAAAAATACCAAAAACTAAAAGACCTGATAATCAGCATCGAAGAAGATTTCTCAAAATTCTACGAAAAGGATAACAAAGCTGCCGGTACTCGTGCAAGAAAAGCTATGCAAGAAGTAAAGCAAATTGCTCAGGAAATCAGAGGAGAAATCCAAAACATTAAGAATGAATCTTAATTAGATACATGATTTTAAAAAAAGCCGATGCAATAGATTTGCATCGGCTTTTTTGTTTTTAAACCTTTCTTAAACCTTCCAGGCTTTGAAAACCTGGAAGGTTTAAAATTATTCATCAACCCGCAATCGCGTTGATTTTGCCCAGAGCATGCTCCATTTTCTTGCTCAAGTCATTACTTCCTTTTACCAGAGGCAAACGCACATCTGCACCACAAACCCCCAACAGAGAAAGCATGGTTTTTACCCCACCCGGGTTATTTTCCACAAAATTCAGGTTCATCAAATCCATAATCTGATAATGAATTTCTCTTGCCTTAGCAAAATCGCCATCCAGGGCCGCACGGGTCATACTACTAAACGGCAAAGGTAGCGCATTACCTATGACAGAAATCACCCCATCAGCGCCAATACTGGCCATTGGAACGGTCAGATTATCATCACCGGAAATTACCTCAAATCCCTCTGGTTTATGGGCAATAATCTCCATGCATTGAGCCAGATCACCGGAAGCCTCTTTGACTGCTATGATATTGTCAACGTCATGAGCGAGACGCAAAGTAGTTTCTGCAAACACATTTTTGCTGGTTCTTCCAGGGACATTATAGAGAATAATTGGCAGATCTGTGCTTCCTGCCACAGCTTTATAGTGCTGGTAAATTCCTTCCTGGGTAGGTTTATTATAATAGGGACTCACTGAAAGAATCCCGGCGGGTTTATATAGATGGGTATAATCCTCAACCTGTTTACATACATGGGCAGTATTATTTCCTCCTGCTCCCAATACCACCGGAATCCGTTTATCATTGGTTTCCAGAATGGTTTCAATAACCTTCGCTTTTTCCTCGGAGGAAAGAGTTGCAGATTCTCCGGTAGTTCCCAGGACTACCAGATACTCGACCTGACCATCAATCAGGTGATTGGTCAGGTTGCGCAGGCCAGCGTAATCTACATCGCCGTCCTGAGTAAAGGGAGTTACCATTGCGACTCCCGTACCTGTAAATAGTGCCATGTCTTTGTTTTTCTTAGACTTAATTGTGAGTCGGACTTCATTTTGAGTCAGACGTATTGTTTAAGCCCCAAAGATAAGCAATAACCTTAAACCTTTACCTTATTTCCGTTATCAATCATATTTAAAAAATAATCAAATTCCTTAATGATCGCTTTCATGTGCTGCTCTTCGCCATGATTGATCATTAATTCATAACAACTTTCAAAGCCTTCGCGGTGAACGCCGGTACGGGTTTTGGCTTTGGCGAAGCTACATATGATTTTGGAAGTCATTCGGGTGGAAAAATCAAAATCCATCAGGATATCAAGATCAAATTTTCGGATCTGACTCTCCACACTTGGGGTTGGGTAATCCAGCCAGTTGAGTTTGGAAGGATTAATAAAGACTGTATCTGGTTCGGAAGGAAACTCAGACTCAGACTTTTTGTTAAAATTAATTTCAATAATTAGTAATTTCTTCTTGCGTTTTTTTAGAGCATCAATGTAATTTTTCAGCAGGCTCAAGTCATCAGGGGAGATAGCATTCATATTAATAATGATGCCAATGCGCTTTGCGCTTTCGATGTCTACAAAATCTCTGGAATATTCTTCCTTTCGATCGAGATTTCGAATCCTCCGCTTACTGTATTTTTCTTTAAAGTCGTTTAGCCACTCCATTTATATCATTTTGAGGAATTCCTCTTCCGAGATTATCGAAACGTTTAATTTTTCAGCTTTGGTAAGCTTTGAAGGACCAGCATTTTCGCCAGCTAACAGGTAAGTTGTTTTGCTTGAAACCGAACTTTTAACCTCTCCACCATAGTCTTCAATCAGCTGTTTAATCTCTTCTCTGCTTTGCGATGAAAAGATACCTGAAATTACAAAACTTTTTCCAGATAACAGATCCGAACGGGTCGATTTTTCTACCACTTCAAGCTGCAATCCTGACCGTTTAAGTCTTTCAATGATTTCAACATTCCCGGAATCGTTAAAAAAGTCAACTACACTTTGTGCAATTCGCTCGCCAATGTCCGGCACATTCTTTAGCGAGTCAAAATCGGCATTTCTTAAATGATCAATACCAGAAAAATGTCTCGCCAGTTTTTTTGCAACAGTCTGGCCCACATAACGAATCCCCAAAGCAAATAGTACTCTGGGAAAAGGGATCTCCTTACTTTTCTCAATTCCAGCCAGTAATTTCTTCACAGAAAGATCTGCAAATCCCTCCAGCTGAATAACATCGTCATAGGTAAGACCATAAAGATCTGCATAATTACTAATCAAATTCTGATCCACAAACTGGTTAATCGTCTCTGCCCCTACTCCATCGATATCCATCGCCTTACGACTGATAAAATGAATAATTTTTCCTTTAATCTGTGGAGGACATCCCGCTTCATTGGGACAATAATGATTGGCATCTCCTTCTACCCTGACCAGTTCGGTTCCGCAATCAGGACAGTGCTCAATAAAAAGAATCTTTTCCGCCCCGGCTTCTCTTTTCTCTAATACGACTCCCGTAATTTTCGGAATAATCTCCCCCCCTTTTTCTACCTTGACAAAATCATTTGCATACAGATCCAGCCGCTCTATTTCATCTGCATTATGAACAGAGGCTCTTTTGACCGTTGTACCTGCCAACCAGACGGGTTCAAGATTCGCTACCGGAGTAATCTTTCCTGTTCTTCCCACCTGATAGGAAATGGATTCCAGGCGCGTGATTGCTTCCTGAGCTTTGTATTTATAGGCAATTGCCCATCGGGGCGCTTTGGAAGTAAAACCTATCTCTTCCCGCAATTCACGTTCATTGACCTTGATGACAATTCCATCAATCTCATAGTCAAGAGAATACCTCTTTTCCTCCCATTCATCCAGAAAAGGAATGATTTCATCAATAGAATTTAAAACCGTGGTCGCACCACTCAGCTTAAATCCCCATTTTTGAAGCAATTCCATCGCATCGGAATCCTTATCAATTTTCAGATCATCCGTTTCAAGCTGAAAAGCAAAAAATACCAAAGGCCGTTCGGCTACTTCCGCCGAATCCTGCTTTTTAAGCGTTCCGGCAGTAGTATTTCGTGGATTTCCCAACAGTGGCAGGCCTTTATCCTCCCGATCCTGGTTAATTGCTTCGAAGTCTGATTTGAATAAAATCACCTCTCCGCGCACCTCAATACTGGCCGGGTAATCATTTCCATGAAGCTTCAGGGGTACTGAGCGAATGGTCCTCACATTATTGGTGATATCATCTCCTGATACTCCATCCCCCCGGGTTACGCCCCTGACCAGCACTCCATTTTCATAGTGGAGGCTCAGGGAAGCTCCGTCAAATTTGTGATCTACCAGATATGTGTAGGGTTTTCCTCCTCCCAATTCATTGACCTGCCGGTCAAAATCGCGGATATCTTCCTGGGAATAACTATTTCCCAGACTGAGCATCGGTCTGATATGGGTGAAACTGGGGAATTCCTTGGTGACCGTACCACCCACTCTGAGAGTCGGAGAATCCGGTTGCCGGAATTCAGGATATTTTTCTTCTAATGATTCCAGTTCTTTGAGTAACTGATCAAACTCAAAATCTGAAATTGTGGGATTGGCAAGCACGTAATAATTATAATTGTGCTGTTTGAGCTCCTGGGTTAGCTGGGTTATTCTTTCTTGTGGAGACAAGCTGGTAAAATTAAAAAGTGATACGTTTGGGTGAAAATGATACGTCGCTTCTGTCAATCAACAAAGATTATCGTTTAATCAAATCAGAGACAAAGATAAACTTCTCAAGGGGATCACAACCGGAATAGAGGATTTCTTTATTGGTACCTTCCCATTCTTTAAATCCATGGTAAAGAAACATGATTTTATCGCCAATATTCATGACGCTATTCATGTCGTGAGAAACTACTACTGTGGTCATATTAAACTCATCCGTCAGCTCCTGAATCAGTTTATCTATCACAGAGGCCGTGAGTGGGTCCAGGCCGGAGTTGGGTTCATCCACAAACAAATACTGTGGGTTCATGGCGATGGCCCGGGCAATACCTACCCGCTTCTGCATTCCTCCCGAAATCTCGGAAGGATAGAGGTTATTAGAGCCCGTCAGATTCACCCTTTCGAGGCAAAAGTTTACCCGGTCTTTGACTTCCTGATTTTTCTTTCTGGTAAACATTTTGATAGGAAAAGCCACATTTTCCTCCACGGTAAGGGAGTCAAACAAGGCAGATCCCTGAAAAAGCATTCCTATATTTTTGCGAATTTCCTTGACTGTTTTTTTATCAGCAGAATGAAAATCCTGACCGTCAAACAAAATCTGCCCTTCATCCGGTTTGATCAACCCTACCACAGATTTGAGCATCACACTTTTCCCGCTTCCACTGGCGCCAATAATCATATTAATTTTCCCTCTTTCAAAGTGAAAATTAATTCCTTTCAAGACCTCCTTTTCTCCGAAAGATTTCTTCAGATTCTTAATCTCTATTGACATAAGTCAAATGTACAACCCTTTTTGGCTTTTGACAAATTGGCTGGTGGCCTTTGGCTTTTAGCTATTGGCCAATAGCTAAAAGCCATTAGCAAAAAAGGCCGCCCCATATAGGGCGACCTTAAATGACCTTAGAGAGAACACTATATAAACAACAAATGTGTACCATCACCTTCAGCACGACCATAAAAATCGCCTACTGTCAGTACACCATCCAGTTCGTCAAATAATTCTTCTTTTTCGAGATGGAACATATCCATCGCCAGCTTACAAGCCCATAGTTTTACACCAGATGCGGAAAGGATATATAAGAACTCTTCTATTTCGGGAATATCGAGTTTATCCATTTCCTTTTTCATCATGGTGGTTGCCAGGGCTTCCATACCTGGCAGACCTCCTACCATGGTAGGGATATGCATGGCAGGGTTACCTACCGTAGCTACATGGAGGTTTTTCATCCGCTTTTTATTGATCGCTTCCAGGCCAAAGAAGGTAAAGAAGATTTCTGACTCAATTCCTTCCATTCTGGCGCCATTAGCTAAAACAAAAGCAGCGTACACATTTTCCAAAGTTGCTTTGGAAAGGATAAGTAGCATTTTTTTTACGGGAGCTTTATTATCGCTATGATTATTCATGACAATCGGTTTTTAGATTAAACACAACTAACTGGTTTGGGAATTCCAGCAATTTTACTGGAAATCTTTAGCGGTCCCTTTGGGAAAAGTCGATAAAAATCTTTTATGGCGACTACTCCGCTTTTTCCTATTTTCCTAATGGATAAAGGGACGTTTTTGCGATGTTGGTCCTGCAGATATTCGATCACTTTCCAGTGTTCATCAGTCATTACAATGCCTTCATACAGGGCGATTTCTTCACCTATCGCCTTATTCCACTGGCTAAAATCTGTCAAATATCCTTCATCATTGACCTCAATGTTCAGGGATGCTATTACCTTTTGCATAATCTATTAGTTAAAGGTTACAGTTTAGTTAAGCGAGTTCTTTTCCGGCCTCGCTCATTTCAGCCGATACAAACGGAATGGGTCTTCCTTTCAGTAACATATTCCAATAGACCCAACGGAAAGCCATTTTCCCTACATGATTCAGGCGGCTTTCCTTCAAAAGTTTTAAAGGGCCTACTCCTGGAAATGGGAAGGTACCCGTTACAGGTTCCTGGGTATAATTGAAGTCGATCAACAAAGCTTTTCCGTGGCCGGTTTCTATGAAACAATTGGCATGGCCATCAAAATCAGCCTTGAGTTCTTCTCCATTTATATATCTCAGAATGTTTTCTGTCAGAATTTCTCCTTCAAAGTGAGCCACAGAGCCTGCTTTTGAGGTGGGGAGATTGGTAGCATCTCCAACTGCAAAAATATTCTCTTTGACTGTAGATTGAAGGGTAGCTTTATCGGTAGGAACAAAATTCAATTCATCACCAAAACCAGATCTCTCTATCATAGGAGAGCCCATATTGGTAGGTACAGTTACGAGTAAGTCATATTCTACAGACTCTTCTGCATAATCAACAATGCGGTTGTTTTCACTGTCGACATGTTCAATATTGAAATCAGAAACGATCTTTATACCTTTCTCCTCCAGCAGATAATTAAGCGCTTCTGTAGCTTTGGGTTTGGTAAATGCACCAGAAAGAGGAGTTACATAGGTGATATCCACTTTATCCCGCATTCCTTTTTCGATAAAATAGGAATCGGCCAAAAAGACAAATTCCAGCGGAGCTATCGGGCATTTAATCGGCATTTCACATATATGCATCACCAGTTTGCCACCTTCCCAGTTTCTTAATTTATCCCGAAGGGCTATTGAACCTTCATAAGTATAAAAATCAAATATATTCTTATACCATTGATCGCCCTTCATTCCCTCAATTTCCTCAGGAACCGGTTTTGTACCTGTGGCTATAATTAATATGTCATAAGTGAGGGTATCGCCATTTTGTAAATAAACGGTATCGTTATCCTTGTCAATCCGGTCAATGGTTTCCTGAATCAGGTTTACTCCTTTAGGAACAGGCCTTTCAATAGGTTTTTTCACCATTTCCGGAGTGTATATATCGAAGGGAATAAATAAAAATCCAGGTTGGTAATAATGAATCTTTTCTTCGTCTACCAGGGTAATCTCCCAGGTCTGATTGTCAAGCTTCGGGCGAAGATGGTTTGCCATCATTGTTCCGGCAGTTCCTGCCCCTAAAATAAGTAGTCTTTTCATCTTCTTAGATTTTTACAGAGGAAAATTCGCCAGATTAATGAAAAAGAAAAATAAAGGAGAGCAGTATTGAGGATGATTTTTGTCATCATTTAAACTTATATTATCTTCAGATAACATAAATCTCAGGATACAACATAGGAAAACATATCATCAGGAATGATTATTCTCATTTTGTGAATAATATCTATTACTCAATTTGCGCAAAATAAAAAAATGCTATGGGTACCTCCCGAAGAGAATTTATCAAAATATCAGCATTAGGACTTGGAGCAATGGGGGTGGTAGGCTCAACTACCAACTGGGCTCTGGGCTCTATTTTAGATGGCACAGGTATTTCCTCTAAAGGCAATGTGTTACTCACACCCACCTATTGTGAGATTTGCTTTTGGAAATGCGCCGGATGGGTCCACACCAGAAAGGATACTGGCATCTGGAAAATTGAAGGCCATAAAGATGACCCACATTCCAATGGGCGATTTTGCCCCAGAGGAACAGGAGGAGTAGGCATGTATGCCGATGAAGACCGGTTAAAAACACCTTTAATACGTGTTACTCAGAATGGCCAGCAGACCTTCCGGGAGGCAAGTTGGGATGAAGCCCTGAGTTATATTGCTGAAAAAATGACCATGATTAAAGAAAAATACGGGCCGGAGAGTCTGGCTCTGCTTAGTCATGGATCTGGTGGCAAGCTATGGGGACAACTGGTGAAAGCGTATGGTTCAGCCAATATTGCTGCACCTTCATTCGCTCAGTGCCGGGGGCCGCGAGATGTTGCTTTTTTGACCACTTTCGGTGATTTGGTTTATTCTCCTGAAAGAACAGATATCCGCGATACGCGATGTCTGGTGCTGATAGGCTCACATATTGGCGAGAATATGCACAACGGACAGGTTCAGGAAATGTCCGATGCGATTGATCAGGGCGCAACGATTATTACAGTTGATCCGCGTTTTTCAACTGCTGCGAGTAAATCCAAACACTGGCTTCCGATAAAACCTTCTACAGACCTGGCTCTGTTACTTGCCTGGATGAATGTCATTATCGAGAATGAATGGTATGATAAGGAATATGTAGAAAAATACACCTTTGGATTTGACCTGTTGAAGGAGCATGTCAAAACCTTCACACCAGAATGGGCCTATGGCATTACCACACTAGATCCAGAGTTAATCAGGGAAACCGCAAAAGAAATGGCTAATGCCAGTCCGGCAGTAATTATACATCCCGGACGCCACGTTACCTGGTATGGAGACGATACCCAACGTCTGCGCGCTGTGGCTATTCTGAATGCATTATTAGGTTCCTGGGGCAGAAGAGGCGGATTTTATAATCCTGAAAAAATCAGTCTTCCTGATTGGCCTCATCCTCCTTATCCCAAACCCACATGGACCTGGAGAGATGCTTTCCCCGGACAGTATAATCTGGCACATGAAGGCCTGGCAAATGCTATTTGTGATGCGTCTATCCCCAAAGAAGGGAGGGAAAAGGATATTAAAGGCTGGATCGTCAATGGCTCTAACCTGATTCATACCCTTCCCGATCAAAAGAATACACTCAAAGCAATCGAAGCACTGGAATTATTGGTAGTCATTGATACCATGCCAATGGAAATTAC
>JAGQVA010001098.1 GCA_020438265.1 Bacteroidota bacterium | reverse complement strand
GTATCGGTATAGGCATACACATTATCCTGGTTAGACTCCATCGTGAGAATCGTATTAGGTCCAATAGGCAACACAAAACGTGGAAAAACGAGATTTTCTACAAAAGGACCACCTGTTTCATAAGTGCCGTCATTGTCTTTGTCCTCCCAGCGGGAAATTACACTGATGGGTTCCAGTGTGCCTTCGGAATCAAGATTGAGCATATAGCTGCGAAGTTCCAGGACATACATCCGACCATTTCCGTCGAAAGTAATCGCTCCGGGCTGTTGGATCTGCGGATCAGTGAGTACTCCTTCCATCGAGTAGCCTTCTGGTAGTATGAAGTGTTGGGCTTGTTCCTTGACGGTAAGGGGTTTTACTGGAGGTTTGGGTTCCAGATCGATCCCTTTCCAGTAGTCATTGGTGGTGTCTGCGGTGGCGGGCAGCTCAACGACGGGCCAGTTTTTGCTTTCGGTTGAGGTGCAGCTGTGGAAAAGGACGCTTACGATCAGAAAATGCAGGCAGATAAGTAGTAGCAGATTTGAGGATTTCATTGATATAATGCTTGAATCAGGATATTTTTTTAATATGAATTGGGTTGTTTTTTATGAGAGCGAGTCTTTTCATTATTTGTCAACTACATTTCTTTACACACGTTATGGTGTCATCCTGAACGAAGTGAAGGATCTAAGCACCCAGAGCGAAGCGAGTGAGCTTTCTACATACTGCCTAATGCCCCATCGCTTTGCTCTGGGTACCTAGATCCTTCGCATAGCTCAGGATGACATTTTACTTTTAATTGCGCTCCGCACAGATAACATATTAATGAGCTTTTTACACTTTGTATCCAAGGAACCTACTATCACTTCCCCCATTTTCTGGAAACAGACTGTCCTTCACCAGGAAAATCTTCAGGAATATCCTGGGTAACATTACCTGTGGCGGCCCATTCAGCTCCTCTCTGAAGTATAGTCATAAAACCCACACATTCCATGGAATAGTCAAAATGCCCAAGCGTAGTGTGAAAAATACGTCCCTTGCCATAGTTCATCGCCATCAGGGAGGGTACATGTTTTCCCATCCCTTTGACTTCTGGTCTCCAGGGGGGAGAATTTTTTTCTGTATCGGAATAAGCCGTAGCCAAAACAGTGGCGTTCTCAAATGGGCCTCTCATATAGTCGTACAATTCATCCTGGGTATGAAGCCATTTTTCAGGTAATCCCTTCATAACAGGATGCTCTGGCGCACGTGAAGTGATGACAAATTCGTACTCCGGACCATGAGATCCACACATTCCTGCTGAATGATCCTTTTCCAGTTCACCGGCATCATTATAATATACATAAGGACCAGAAGCGCTATCACGACCTCCCCAGGCACCCAGGCCAATCATCTTGTCATAAGCAGGCCATTCCGCCCAAATATTATTAGCCGCGTGAACCACGACCAGTCCCCCACCCTCGCTGATGTATTTTTCAAAACTCTTCCTCGTTGCTTCAGGCCATAACGGGGACGCAGCACCAAGATTGGAGACTACCAGATCGTATTTACTAAAATCAATAGAAAAATCAGAGGTTTTTATGGGCTGATCAGAGGTAACATAAGCCTTCGAATCCAAAGGATAGGTTTCAATGAAGTAAGTATATGCCTGAGGCCGGGATTTATTGTATTTGATGCCCAGCCATACAGAATCCATCCGGTGAATGCTCACTTCAAAAAGTCCTGTCTCGGTCAGGTAATCCCGCATCATCATGGTAGTTTTGGGCCATACATAATGGTTGTTTTGGCCGTCGATGATCAGGGCTTTTAGTTTGGAATCTGGTGCTTTTTGCTGGTTGGTTGGGCTGCATGCTGTTGCAAGAAGAAGGATTGCAATCATCCAGGATAGTTTCGTCATTTTGGTTAAGATTAGGGCGAGTTGCTAGTACTGACGAATAACTAAGTTTTTGGGATTAAACCATCCTTGTGTGTGAGGTTAGATTTGTTAAATGTTTCTTTATTACCAAATCTAATCCTGGATGATTTCTCAATCTATTTCGTGATTTAAGCCCGGGATATTTACTTAGCGGATGCTCTTTCGCTTTTTATAAATTTAATTATTTCTTCT
>JAGQVA010001097.1 GCA_020438265.1 Bacteroidota bacterium | reverse complement strand
GTTCAGGTGCGGGCACTGGAAGGAAAATTTCCCTTTTACGGTGAGATAGAAACTGAGCCGGCCAATGTCTCCAGAACCTTTTTAAATGGAAAACAAGCGCTGGTAGATCAGGGACTCATGATCCAATACGATGCAGAAGTGGGAGATTCCATTAAGCTGGGACTGGAAATGTTTGAAATTGCCGGGATTTTGCTCAGAGTTCCTGGTCAGACGGGAATTAGTTCTACCGTTACCGCTCCTGTTTATATTCCTCTCAAATACCTCGAAGCCACGGGTCTTTCCCAAAAAGGAAGCCGCATCAACTATCTTCGCTATTATAAATTTGAAGATGGAAGGGATGTGGAAGCAATGATGAAGGAATTGGAACCTCGGATGCGCGAAATGGACCTGAGTTATGATACAGTGGAGGAGAAAAAGGAGGATGTGGGGCGTGCTTTTAAGGATCTCACTGACTTTTTGAATCTGGTGGGTTTTGTGGCGCTGTTGATGGGTTGTGTAGGAGTAGCCAGCGCTGTTCACGTGTATATCAAGGAAAAATTAAATACAGTTGCCATTCTACGATGTCTGGGTGCTACCGGAAGACAGGCTTTTCTGATTTATCTGATTCAAATTGCCGCAATGGGGTTCCTCGGTTCATTATTAGGAGCCTTGTTGGGAAGTCAGATTCAGACGCTTTTGCCTGCTGTATTGAATGATTTTTTACCCTTTGAGGTAAATTTTGGCCTTTCCTGGCCTGCCATTTTACAGGGAATTGTCGTTGGAGTAGGGGTATCTCTGTTATTTGCTATGTTGCCCCTTTTGTCCATTCGGCGGGTTTCACCTTTAAATGCAATCAGATCTTCCGTTGAAACTACCTCTACTGAACCTGACTATCTTCAATGGGTAATTTATGGATTAATAGGGCTATTTATTTTCGGATTTTCCTATTGGCAAATTGGCCGTTTGATGACAGCGCTGATTTTTTCGGTTTCTCTGGTAGCTGCATTTTTTCTGTTGGCAGGACTGGCCAGACTGGCTATGTACCTCGTTCGGAAATATTTCCCGGTTGGATGGAGTTATATTTGGCGGCAAAGTTTGGCCAATCTTTACCGACCTAATAATCAGACGCTTACCCTTATCGTGTCTATTGGCCTGGGAACTTTATTAATCTCTACGCTTTATTTTGTGCAGGATATGCTGGTCAGTAGAATTGAAATTACTGATCAGGGCAATCGCCCCAATATGGTGATGTTTGATATTCAGACTTCTCAGATTGACGAACTGGCTGATTTGACGGAAGAATACGGTTTCCCTGTTATTCAAAAAGTTCCGATTGTAACGATGCGCTTGCAGGAACTCAAAGGGATTTCCCGTGCCGAACTGATGAAAGATACCGCCGAAAACCGCAGAGGTTGGGTGTATAACCGGGAGTACAGAATTACTTTTCGCGATTCTTTGATTGATTCAGAAGAACTGGTAGCAGGCAAGTGGTATAGCAAGGCGGAGGCGGATTCAATTCCTTATATTTCTCTTGAAGAAGACTTTGGCAGAAACAGACTGGAAGTGGATTTGGGAGATGAAATTATTTTTAATGTACAGGGTGTCCCAATAAAAACCAGAGTTGGTAGTTTCCGAACGGTTGATTTTCAGCGGGTTCAGACCAATTTTCTGGTAGTATTTCCTTTGGGAGTTCTTGAAAATGCTCCGCAGTTTCACGTGTTAATGACCAAAGTTAAGGACCTCGAACAATCAGCCAAATTTCAACAGGAGGTCGCCAAAAAGTATCCGAATGTATCTTTGATTGACCTGGGACTGATTCTTTCTACTGTGGAAGAGGTGCTGGGCAAAGTTACCTTTGTGATTCAGTTTATGGCCCTTTTCAGCATTCTGACGGGAATTATTGTGCTGATTGGTTCGGTAATTATCAGCAAATATCAGCGGATTCAGGAGAGTGTTTTGTTGCGTACTTTAGGTGCTAATCGTCGTCAAATTTTGGCGATCAATGCATTGGAATATTTTTTCCTGGGCACACTGGCTTCCCTGTCGGGAATCATTCTGAGTTTAATCAGTACGTGGGGACTTGCCTTTTATAATTTTGAACTGGGGT
>JAGQVA010001096.1 GCA_020438265.1 Bacteroidota bacterium | reverse complement strand
CAGTGATTGTACGCGTTCCAGGTATTGGTGGAGAAGAGAATGGCGATTCGGTTTTTGCGATTTTCTGGTTTGGGTTTAATAAAAATGCTTGTATAGCGCTTAAATTCGGCATTTTTGACCTCTATTAAGTACCAGCCGGTTTTCACATCCGAAGGTATTTCAATGATTTCACTGACATCCCAATGTGTACCTAAAATGGAAACCGAGTCATCCACAGATTGAAAGAAGGCTGGTGATTTGCGATTTGCAATCAGGGTGTCTTTGCCTTCGATTTCATATACAGATATCTGTACAGAATCTCCCCGGCTATTGCTGATATACAGACTAATCAATTCTCCCGGAAAATAACTCCATTGATCGGTATGAAATTCGAGATGGGAGAAGTGGTTATGTCGGATGCGGAAGAGCTGATTGCTATTTCCGAACAGGTAATAAAAGTGAAAGACAAAAGCTCCTGTTGCGCTCAGAACTGAGACTAAAAGAATGGCAAAACCGGCGATGAGGATTTTTTTGCGCAATGCGGGGAAGGGTAAGATTCAGACCTTCCAGGTTTTGAAAACCTGGAAGGTCTTTTTTTAAAATTAGTTCACAGAAGAACCGCTCTCAATGTCCTTCTGAGGAGTCAGCAAATGAAGGGCTTCTTCACTGTCCTCAGCAAAAAGGATCATTCCCTGAGAAACAACACCACGGATCTTCCGGGGTTTGAGGTTCATCAATACAGGAATTTGTTTTCCAACCATAAATTCCGGCTCAAAATGTTTGGCCACACCGGAAACGATGGTTCGCACATCAATTCCTGTATCTACCTTAAACTGAAGGAGTTTATCAGCTTTTTCAACTTTACTGGCTTCCAGAATGGTACCAATCCGAATGTCCATTTTCTGAAAATCCTCAAATTCAATTTCTTCCTTCATCGGAGGGAATTTACTTTCCGCTTCTTTAGCAGCGGCTTCCAGTTTGTCTTTTTGTTCGTCGATCACTTTATCTTCTATTTGTTCGAATAATACATTTACTTTTTCAGTCTGAATGGTATGGCCCGCTTCGACCAGACCTTCTTTGGAAAGATCATCCCAGTTCAGATTTGATCCGTCAATATTTAACAGATCAAAGATTTTCTCTGCTGTTCGCGGCAGGAATGGTTTCGCCAGAATACCCAGTTGCGCAATGATCTGCAATCCTACATACAGGGCAGGTTTCACCGCTTCCGGATCTGTCTTCCACTTTTTCCAGGGCTCTTCGTCAGTAAGATATTTATTCCCAACACGTGCCACATTCATAAACTCGGACTGTGCTTCGCGGAAACGGAAATTTTCAATTGAATTTTCTACATTTCCTATATATTCATGGATTTGCGAAAAAGCCTCCATTGCTCTTTCATTCTTGCTTAAATCTCCCGGATCTGGTACCACACCCTGAAAGTATTTATTAGTCAGGATAATAATCCGATTTATCAGATTCCCCAGTATTTTTACCAGCTCATTATTATTTCTGGCCTGATAATCTTTCCAGGTAAAATCGGCGTCTTTTTGTTCTGGCATAATAGAACAAAGCACATAACGCAACACATCTTCCTTTTCTGGAAAATCGTTCAGATATTCATGGAGCCAGACGGCGTGGTTTCGGCTGGTTGACATTTTATCGCCTTCCAGGTTCAGGAATTCATTGGCTGGCACATTTTCCGGAACGACAAATTCACCATGCGCATGGAGAATCGACGGGAAAGTAATACAGTGAAAAACAATATTATCCTTTCCAATGAAATGAATCAGTATAGGATTGTCTTCTGGATTATCCTGAAGTTTCCAGTATTTCTCCCAGTCTTTTCCATTATCAATGGCCCATTGTTTGGTCGCAGAAATATAACCGATTGGCGCGTCAAGCCAAACATACAGCTTTTTGCCTTTGGCTTCCGGCAGCGGAACATCTACGCCCCAGTCAAGGTCCCGGGTCATTGAGCGGGGAAGTAGCCCTTCCTTCAACCATGAACTACACTGCCCGTAGACATTATTCTTCCATTTGCCTTTTTTCCCTTCCAAGAGCCATTCTTCCAGCCAGGGCTGATATTTATCGAAAGGCAAATACCAATG
>JAGQVA010001095.1 GCA_020438265.1 Bacteroidota bacterium | reverse complement strand
AAAAACCGTCATTTTAAGTGCTTGTTTTATTCAAAACAGGCTTCCTCCACAATTACATTCTTTTCTCTTCTAATGCTTCTGAATAATATAAGGCGCTTTAACCATATCCTTTACTGAAACCAGATAACGGCTGGGATTCTGACTACCGATACCAAAGGACCTGATCGCTGCCCAACCATTGCCTACTTTATTGCCGCTATTCCTTGTCCATGAAGCAGTGCCATTATTAAAACCCAAATGGTTATAATGCCGAAGTGTACCGTCGGAGGCAACAAAATAGATATGCCCGAATCCTGTTGAAAAAATCTGCTTTACTCCGTCCTTCCAGCCATTGCCGATTTTATTGGTAGAACCGCCATACCAGCTGACCGCCCCGGTAGCATAACCTGCATGTTTGTACCAAAACAAATCGCCATTCATGTCAATCCAGTAGATGACACCGTTTCCCCCAGAAAATACAGCATAATATCCTTTCCAGCCTGTTCCGACCACCTTGCCACTGGCAGGATCCCATTTGGCTGAACCATCCTGATACCCCAGATGTTTGTACCATAACAGATCTCCATTTTCCCGAATAAGGTAAATCACGCCTTCCCCTCCTGCAAAGGCAGTGGTATAGCCGTTTTTCCAGCCATTTCCGACCTTATTGCCAGAGCCTTGTGCCCATTTGCCTGAACCATCGTGAAAACCGTTATGATTATACCAGAACAAATCGCCATTATCTTTAATCCCATAAATATGTCCGTCACCATCATCAAAAACCTGACTGAATGCCCATCCATTGCCTACCTTGCTACCTGTTTTATCCCCCCACTGAAAGGAGCTGTTCATCCATCCTGTGTGTTTGTACCAAAGCAAATCATTATTTCCATTGATCGCATAGATAATCTGATCAGTCAAATAACCACTTCCGCCATATAAAAAGCGTACGCCTAAAATATCCCTCTCACTGAGCAAACCCGCGTTATTCCAGACAGGATTACAATAGTTCATAATTGAATTGGCATCATAAGGAGTCACCCACCAGTCACCAATTGTGCCTGAAGCATCAAGGGTACAATCCGAGCTTTTATCCGTGCGATTTTGTTCATGAGCAAAACCCAGGGCATGACCAAATTCGTGAACCGCCACTTTACGGATACATTCCTCCCGGGTATCAGATGCAGGGCATTTGTTCCAGTTAAAATTCAGAACCATTCCGTCGACCATTCCGTCCAGGCCTTTACCGAGAGCCTTTACACGTGGCCATTCATTGGCAATTAATATCCTGACTCCTCTGCTTTGGGCATTACATGCTCCCCAGCCTGTAAAACGGAATTCTGATTCCCGCTCCCAGGTACTGGCAACGGCATCCCTTACCCATGAACGTTCTGTAGCATTCGCGCTGGAAGGATTTTCCCAGCATACACTGCAGGTTTTATCAGGCCAAAGGCCACTTTCCAAGACGCTTAGTCCCGATGTTACCTGCCCGGTATTCTGGGCGTTCATAACCACTAACAGACTAAAAAATACGCTGATTAAGATGAATGTTTTTTTCATTATGTTTGATTTGATTGCAAAAGTTATCTTTGAGACAAATATCTGTGGTAAATCAAATCCTGTCAATCACGAAAACGGGGGATGGGAGGTTGGGTGGGTGGCTTGGAGAATGATGTTGAAGGGGATCTGTCAGATTGCTTTTCTGGGGCGGGGAATCACAATTCAACTGAGATATTAACAATAAAAGGTAAGGGGTTGGTCTGGTTGGTAATTTTTGAAATGATATTCGGTTTTATTATCCCCCATTTTGGGGATGGAGGGACTTTTTTCAGTGCCGGGCATTCTCCGCACAAGACATTTCAGTGAATGATATTGAGGACGAGACATTATTATATATTCCATAATGACTACATGAAAATCAATTCAATTTTACTTAAACCCATAGAATTTAATATCGCCTTTTATCCCAAATTCTTTTTTAAATATATTTTTAAGCCTCTCTTCTATATTGCCCCAACCTTTGGGTCTAACAGAATCAATATGAATCTCTAGTAAAAAGGTTCCCCTGAATGTTTCATAAGAATCGGGAAGGTCTTCTGCTCCAGTAG
>JAGQVA010001094.1 GCA_020438265.1 Bacteroidota bacterium | reverse complement strand
GTGGAAGAAATCTACGCAATTGGCGATTTGTTTTTGATTCCTTCAGGAAATGAGAGTTTTGGTCTTTCAGCACTGGAAGCAATGGCTTGTGGCGTTCCGGTGATTTCTTCTAATGCGGGAGGATTACCAGAACTGGTTTTACATGGTGAGACGGGTTTTGCCTGTCCAGTGGGAAATGTGGATTGTATGGCACATGCTGCTTTGGAATTGTTGACTGATGAGGTCAAATGGAAACAATTTTCCGATGCCGCAGAAAAACATGCTTCAGGTTTTGGATTAGATAATATTGTGCCTCAATACGAAGCTTATTATCAGGAGGTTGTGAATGAATATTCGTCAGTCATATAGCCTTTTGGCAGGATTTTCGTATAATAGGGGTATGGCGGAATTTTTAATTTGGACAATAGGAATATTTTTAGGGATTTCTCTAACCTTTCGTTTTTTCGGTAAGCAGATTATGCAATTTGCTTTAAAAGCCGTGATTAAACGACTGGCGAAGAATGTGGAAGAACAGTCCCAGCAATACCAACGGAATTATGCGGAAGATGCTTTCCATGAGCATGTATATGTCGATCATGACATCAAGGTTTCCGCTCCCAAACACGATTCCCGTAAAGCGGTTACAGCAGATGATATCGCAGAGGATGTAGATTTTGAAGAGATTCGCTAAATTCGCGTTTCTCTTGAAATTATGGCTGAAATCACTCTTTACCCCAACGCAAAAGTAAATCTGGGCCTTTTGATTAAAGGCAAACGCGCGGATGGTTATCATTTGCTTGAAACCCTTTTGTACCCTATTTCTGACCTGAAAGATACCCTTTCCATCTCGGAAAATAATACTGGCGATTGTTCCCTTGAAGTTTCGGGTATAAACCTGGACGGATCATGGGAGGATAATCTCTGCGTTAAGGCTTATCGTCTTTTGAAGCAGGCGGTTCCCGATTTACCTGGTGTCAATGTTTTTTTAAAGAAAAATATTCCCGCCGGAGCTGGTCTGGGAGGAGGGTCCTCAGATGCAGCATTTACCTTAAAAGGACTGAACCAGTTATTTGATTTGGGACTTACTGATGACATATTGGCAGGAATTGCCGGTAAACTTGGCGCAGATGTTCCTTTCTTTATTTATAATAAACCTTTGTTAGCCAGGGGAATCGGGACGGAATTTGAAGAGATCGATCTGGAAATTCCTTATCGGTTTATGATTGTCAATTCTGGCATTCATTCTTCTACCGTTGCTGCGTATCGGGCTTTGGATTATACCATATTTGATCCCAACCGCGATTTGAAATCCATCCTTAACCTTCCCGTTTCTCAATGGCCCGATAAACTGGATAATGATCTGGAAGTCCCTGTATTTGAAATGTATCCGGTTTTGGCGGAGAAAAAAGCTGAATTATACCGCCAGGGAGCGGTTTATGCAGCTATGTCTGGCAGCGGAAGCGCAGTTTTTGGACTTTTTAACAAATAATTAACGAATTTTAAACCCGGAAAGGGAAGAAAACTAAACTTTTCGTTTAACATTTTCAGCGAAAAAGCAATACCTTTATTGCTCCAATAAATCAGACATTATGAATCGACTTCTTTTCTGTTTTAGCTTATTTTGGCTGATCCCGAATTTGCCATTGCACGCCCAGCAAGGATACGAAATTGATGTTGCCGTCAATGGATTTCGCGCAAGTGAAGCCTATCTCGCCTATTATTACGGAAACAAACAATATATTAAAGATACCGCAGAGGTGGTAAAAGGCTCTTTTACCTTTGCAGGAGAAGAACCTCTGGATGGGGGAATTTATCTTGTCGTTTTGCCTCCCAGCAATACTTATTTTGAACTGGTCATTGATAAAGAGCAGCATTTTAGCGTTTTCACTGACACAGTTGATTATATCAATTCGATGAAAATTAAAGGTTCAAAGGAGAACCTGGTTTTTTATCAGGATTTAAAATTTTTGGGCGAAAAGCGGAAGCAGGTTAACCAGATCGATGAACAGCTCAAATCAAAAGAACTCTCTCAGGCAGAAAAGGATAAACTTCTGGCAGAAAAGGATAAGGTTGACCAGGAAGTAAAAACACATCGGGCCAAATTGATG
>JAGQVA010001093.1 GCA_020438265.1 Bacteroidota bacterium | reverse complement strand
GCCTCTCCGTCTTCCGTTTCTGACACAAAATACTGGCTGCTAAGCTGGCGGCCAATAAATCCTCTGATTTGGGCATTATCTTCGACCAAAAGAATATGAGGAAAGTCGGGGGAAAGATTCGTTTGCGAAATAGCATTCTGATCAGAAGAATGATTAACCGAAGCCAGGACTTCTTCTTTCTCCATCGGCCTGGGTGCCTGAACAAGAGAATGATCCAGGGTAAAATCTTCTTCACTGTAAACGCCTTCACCCAAAGGAAGATAAATGCTAAAAGCGGTACCCTTGCTCTCCTTGCTTTCGACTTCAATCTCTCCTTTGTGCAATTCTACCAGTTGTTTTACCAAAGCCAGACCAATTCCCGTGCTGTGTTTGAGTTCCGAGACCGGACTATCTGCCTGATAAAAACGGTCAAAAATGTAGGGAAGATGTTTTTGAGGGATTCCTTTTCCGGTGTCTTCAACCCGAATCATCAACAACGGGCTTGTTACTGATTCCCTGCTAACTGAGGCAATGATGACACTTACCGTTCCGTTTTCATCTGTATATTTAAAAGCATTGGACAGGAGGTTAAACAGCAATTTATTGATGATATCAGGATCATAGCTCAATTTTTCTGGTAAATCAGAGGAATTTTCCAGACTCAAGCGAATATGCTGCCGATCTGCCAAAACCTGGAATGCACTGACGATTCGTCGAATTTGTTCCTGAATATTTCCGTGTATCAGTTTCAACCGGTATTTTCCGCTTTCCAGTTTTACCAAATCCATAATTTGGTTAATCAGCTGTTGTAATTGACGGGAATTGAGTTGAAGGTTATCTGCAATCTGGTTAAAAATTTCGACCCTGTGATGGCCATTCGCCTGTAAAAGTTCTTCGAGATATCCTAAAATCAAGGTAAGAGGAGCCCTGAATTCGTGGGTGAGATTCGCAAAAAAATTGGCCTGGGCCTGATACATTTGATTGAGCTGAGACATCTGTTTTTGGATAATCTCAGCCTGTCGGGCCAGTTCTTCATTCGCTGAAACAAGACTCTGATTAGAATCAGCCAGTTCCTGATGGCGTTCCCAAAGCTCTGCTGTCGCTTTATCAATTTCTTTCTGCAATTTGATGTTCTGACGACGAATAGAACGCAACCGAAAGTAATAAAATCCAATTATCGACAAAATCAGCATTCCTCCCATAGAGTAACGAAACCAGTCTTTTTCCCAAAAAGGAGGCTCCACAAAAATTCTCAGTTTTCGCGGGTTTTCATTCCAGATTCCATCGTGATTGGCGGCTTTCACCTTGAGGGTGAGCATTTTACCGCGCGGAAGACCAGATAAGAAAATTTGCCTTTGTTCGCCCAGATAAATCCACTGATCATCAACACCTTCTATCTGATAAGCATATTGGCTTCGCGCTGGTTGGCTATATCCCATGGCTGTAAATTCAAATCGCAGGGTTGTATGGGTATGGTCAAGCCATAATTCTTCCGTCTCACAAATATGATGGTCAAGCAATTGGCTTTCATATCCAGGCTGGCTATTATTCAGAATTTCAAAATCCGTAATCAGCACTTCGGGGAGAACAGAATCTACTTTGAGGGCTTGTTTTGGCAAAAACACATTAATTCCATTTACCCCGCCAAAGTAAAAATGCCCGGATTGGCTCCTGGTAGCTGATCCTGGCAGAAAAATTTCATCCTGAATCCCGTCACTTCTTCCAAAATTCCGGATTTCTTCAGTTGAAGCATTTAGTACTGATAACCCATGATTTGTACCTACCCAGACATTTTGGTCTTCATCAATTAAGATCGAACTGATCACATTATTGGGAAGTCCCTGTTCTTCCTTATACACCTTCATTTTGCGGGTTTGGGACTCAATTTTGAATAAACCGTGTCTTTTCCCAAACCAGATATTCCCTGAAGAATCCTCCTCCAGTGAGCTAATAGAAGCATTTAACCCTTCTCCATCTTTGATTAGCGCATAATAATCAAAACGGTTGTTTTTAAAATCAAATTTGTAAAGATTATCAACCGAGACCAGGAATAAGTTTCCAAACTGAGATGAAAAGGCTTTTCGGAAAAAGGAAGCGTTTTCATTTTCGGG
>JAGQVA010001092.1 GCA_020438265.1 Bacteroidota bacterium | reverse complement strand
GAAAAAGATCCACAAAGCGACAAAATCGTGGATAAAAAAGGTGAAAACTGGTAATTACCAGGCAAATAATATACTTCCAATACAACTGAGACAAAAATGACACAAATAGCGTGTCATTTTTGTCTCAGTTATTTTCAGCCCCCAGGGGCCAAATTTCACCTTTGCTTGATTTTTTCGTTTTTCCTTTAACGAAACGCTGTGTCATTATTGACACATTTTGATATTTCAAAATATTTCGAGCATACCCGTTTTCTGGCAAAACCCACCATAAATAACTAAATATCAGCCATTTACAATGACATAAGTCATTATTCAAAATGATAAAAATCATCTGGAATATTCTTTGCCATTAATCAAATGAGAATAAAACTAATAGTGATATGCCCCAGGCCAATTATAGAAAACGTCAAAAGGCCTTGTTCCCATTGATTAATGAGCATAATTCTGAACTGGAATTATGTGAGAACATTCGCAAAGGGGTGCAAAACAAGGTCGAATCCGATCGCATTGCGGAATACACGATCCATTACTTTCAAAAACATTTGATTCCGCATTTTCAGAAAGAGTCTTTATTCCTCGAAAAACTCGATGAACTGGACTTATTGAGAAAAAAAGCAGAGAAACAACATCGTCGGCTCAACCGATTGAAGGAAAAGCTCATCGCTCTGCCAAAGCGAAAGGAGGTGACCCTGGGGGTCTTCGAAGAAGAACTGGAAGCACATGTGAGATTTGAGAAAAAAGAGCTTATTCCTCATTTGCAAAGACAACTGACAGTTAAAGATCTGGAAGAAGTTTGCAGAAACCTTCGCAAGAAGAAAAAATCTCATAAAGAAGATAGGTGTTGGGATGATAAATTTTGGGAGTAAACCTATTCTTCCATTAATCCCCGAAAAACCTCTTTACTGAGATTGTGTTTTTCCATTAGACGATAAAAAGTCCGGCGTGGCATTTTGGCGTTCTTCGCAGCCAGGGAAACATTCCCTTCCGCTTCAAACAAATAATGCTGGATTGCCTTGATTTCAAATTGATTGACCACTTTCTGCCGGGCTCCCATTAGTCCCTCTTCGTAATCAAAGCGCTTTTCCGCTGATTGTACATTTAGCGGCAAATGATGGGTTTCAATCTGACTTCCATTACACAAAATAACTGCCCTTTCAATAATCCCCTGTAGCTCCCTCAGATTGCCCGGATATTGATAGTCAACCAGGATGTCCATGGATTCCGGTGAAATCGTCGTTACCGGTTTTCTCAATTTTTTAGAAGCGATTTTTAAAAAATGATAAACGAAAAGGGGAATATCTTCTTTTCGGTCTCTCAGCGGGGGAAGCTCAATGGTGAAAATATTTAACCGATAATACAGATCATCCCGAAATTTTTCCTCCAAAACCAATCTTTCCAGTTCCCGGTTAGTAGCAGCAATGATCCTCGTTTTGACTATCCGTGTATGGTTGGAACCCACTGGTCGGATCTCTCCAAACTGTAAAAAGCGCAGCAGTTTTACCTGCATACCCATAGAAATATCTCCTACCTCATCCAGGAAAATGGTCCCTCCATCGCCCTTTTCCAAAATTCCGATTTTGTCTTTATGCGCACCTGTAAATGATCCTTTTTTGTGGCCAAACAGTTCACTTTCCAGCAAATGAGGAGAAAAAGCGGTACAGTTGATTTTCTGAAAAGGTTTATCATTCAAGTGACTGTATTGCTGAATGGTTTGGGCAACGAGTTCTTTCCCCGTTCCCGTTTCTCCTGTAATCAATACCGTAGAATTCGTAGGAGCAACCTGTTTGATCATTTGCTCGACCAGTTGCATGGAAGGACTCGAACCAATTAATAACTGGTCTTTGTCTTCATCCTTTTCCTTTAGGTTTGACTTGAGCTCTTCAAACTGTTTTTCAAGGATTTTATGATCTTTACGGGCTTCAAGCAATGCCCATATAAATTGCGCGGCAATTCCACTGATCATCCGGGTATCATCCGGCTTGATTTCGGCCAGTTTTTGCCAGGCATCTGAATCTCCGCTGGCATCAACGACTACATCCACCCTCATTTCCGGATCAAGGAGAAAAACCTCCGCGCTTCTTGCCGCCGGG